>NZ_JBALMR010000041.1:0-32744 GCF_036963165.1 Bacillus sp. JJ675
GAGCATATCACTCGTCTTGGGCTTTTTTTTTTTGCATATTAAATAAATCCGCCGTTTACGCGAATCGTCTGGCCTGTGATCCATTGCGATTTTTCGCTGACCAGAAATTCGATCACATTTGCGATGTCTTCCGGTTCGCCGATGCGGCCGAGCGCAATCGACTGTTTCAGTCCTTCGATTTGCTTCTCTGTTTTTCCTTCGGTAAACAGCTCTGTGTTGACCGGACCAGGGGCAACCGCATTGATCGTAATCTGCTTTGCGGCGAATTCCTTCGCAAGCTGGCGGGTGAACTGTTCAACAGCCCCTTTTGTTCCCGCGTATACGCTGTATGCCGGAAACATCTGTCCAGCGACAGAGGTGGAAAAGTTGATGATTCTCCCCTTTTCCTCCATGTATGTCATCGCCTGCCGGCAGGCAAAAAACGTGCCTTTTACGTTCAGATTGAACTGCCGGTCAAAGTCCTCTTCCGTGATATCCTGGATCGGTTTGAAAATGCTCACTCCCGCATTGTTAATCAGGATATCCACTTTGCCGAATGCCTCAATCGCCGTTTTGAATAATGACTCCACACCGGCGACCGTGCTGAGGTCAGCCTGAACGGCAACAGCCTCACCGCCCTTTTGCTGAATGCTTTCCACAACATCTTTTGCCTTTTGCGGACTGCTTGCATAATTGACGGCGACTTTAGCTCCCAGCCCTCCGAGCTGTTCGGCAATGGCGCGCCCGATTCCCCGGGAAGCGCCGGTTACAATCGCTGTTTTTCCTTTTAGATTTTCCATATATTCATCCCCGCCTAACTGTTTGATTTCAAAAACCCGTTTTCCAAAAGACGCCACACGATTTCAAATTCCTGTTTAATCGTATCTCTTTTCCATTCACTCGCATGACCGGGGTGATGGAACCGTTCTGTTGCGTAAAAAATGCCTTTTGCCGCTTCTGTATGATCGCTTGACTTGACATCACAGCCGGTGATCAGCTTGCGTAATTGCATCACGATCTGTTCAATGCTTTTGTCGACAAGCTCAGAAGATTCATTTGTCACTTTGGCGTACATCGCAAACAATTCTTCATCCTCGGCGGCATAGTGCATTTTAAGCTCAAACAGTTTTTTCATATAAGCTTTTACATGCCCGGCTCCCCCGAGGGAAGGATCGTGAAACAGATCGGTAAGCGGCTTATGGATCTTTTCATTGAGCCATTTTTCGGTAGCTGTTTCGAAAATCTCTTTTTTGCTTTTGAAATGGCGGTAAATCGTGCCGTGGCTGACATTCAACGCTTTGGCCACATCTGTTATCGATGTTTTTGCAACGCCAAACCGCCTGACCGCTTCTTCCGTAGCCGAAAGTATTTGCTCTTTTGTTAACACCTCAGAATTCTTCATCATTGTGCCGCTTCGATACACCTCCTTTGAAATATCATAACAGATCAAATATCAAATGACAAAATTTATTTTTTGTCATTTGTTTTTCTTCTATAAAAAAACGACTATCTCAATAGTCGTTCTCAAAATGAGCCGTTAAGATGTAGCATTCGTGAGCTGCAAAATCTGTTCATAGGCTTTCATTGTAAGGACAGGATCGGGGTCTACGCCTTTTTTCTTTGGTACATCAAAGTCTGACAGTACAAAATGATGCTTCGGCTGAACATCATGTTTAGCCAAACAGCTCTTGCAGCAGCACAGTGGGCAGCCATCAATGGCAATGATATCCCGCCCTGATGTCGCCGTTTTGACAAGGGGTTTCACATCACCGCCGACACCGGCAATGCATGACATTTCGGCAACGTTTTCCCGATCCATTTTGATGGCAATCGTGTTGGCCGTTTGTGCGGCTGAAGAACATCCCGAGCATGAATAAACAAGAGGCAAATCGGTTCTTTTCATCGGTTAACTCCTCCCCCGGCAAAAACTATCATTCACTTTACACGAATGGCATCTCATAAACTGTGAGCTATATCACGTTTCCTAGTTTATATAAATCTGAGACACTTTTAGTAAATCTGCAGGTTGTCCCAGCTGTGATTCGTTATTAGAATGAAAATGAAAATGAAAATAAAAAGGCTATCATGCCTCTTTAATCTGCTAAAAAAGGAGAAAATTGATGAAAATACAACGAATCGTTGATCTGTCAGTGTCCTTAAAAGGCAATATTCCGTCTGATCCCCCGGGCTTTATACCTGAGATTGAGTATGCAAACCATAAACAAGGGGCGCAGCAGATGATCCAAAGCTTTCCCGGACTTTCCCTGCAAGACCTTCCCGGACAGGAAGGCTGGGCAGTGGAACATGTGAAGATGTCGACCCACGCAGGGACTCATATCGATGCGCCTTATCATTACCGCTCCGTAACGGACGACGGCAAACAAATGCCTACCATAGATGAAATTCCTCTTGATTGGTTTCATGGCCCCGGCGTTAAACTGGATTTTAGACATTTTGAAGACGGGCATGTCGTCACTGCAGAAGAAATCGAACGAGAGCTTAACCGGATCAACCATAAGCTAGCGCCCGGCGATATTGTATTTGTCAATACATCAGCCGGTGCAACATACGGGGAAAAGGATTACTTAGGCAGCGGATGCGGAATGGGGCGCGAAGCAACGCTCTATTTAACAGAACGCGGCGTCCGGCTTGTCGGGACTGACGCCTGGAGCTGGGATGCGCCGTTTAGCATAACTGCCAAACGGTACGAAAACGAAAAAGATCCTTCGATTATATGGGAAGGGCATTATGCCGGAAGCAAGATTCCGTACTGCCAAATCGAAAAGCTTGCCAACCTTGACCAGCTGCCTTCCGCCGGTTTTTATGTGATGGCTTTTCCGGTTAAAGTTGAAAAAGGCTCAGCGGGCTGGGCGCGTCCTGTTGCGATTTTTAACTCTGAGGAATAATGTAAAAAGGACGTTTGACAGATCTTCATTTCGAGGAAATGGAGGCGGCGTTTTTTGATTTAGCCTAAACGATACAAAGCGTTCTTTCACCAAAAAGAAAATTTTAACAAGCCCTTAACGATCAAAAATCCCGACGGCGTCACCCCATTTGGGTGAGCCACGTAACGTGTCATCACGGCAATGCCAGGTGCCTAGAAGCCCTTGGCATTGCTTTGATGAGACCGGATTGCCGGGGCCTTCCTGCATATAATCCGAATGATGCATTCAGCTATCAGGACATTGAGTGCAATCGAACCGTACACCCCAACCGTATAGCTGGTTTCATATGTCAAGCCTAATCCTCTGTTGAATCCAAAGGTAATCATATGAATAAACAAATTCGTAAAACAGAATAAATAGCTGCGGATCATCCAGTTCCGGTGCTTATCAAACTGCTTTCGCCTTGCTTGAAGGATCGAGATAAACACAGCCAGCGGCCAATACATATTCACCGTGTTAAAAGCGATGCTGACGATCCTCCCTCCGGTAGAGTCCGGCGCCATATAGCCTGACGACAGCGTCACGACAAACACGCACACGGCATAGATGTATCCATTAAAGCGGTGGAACCTGCGGCGTTTCGCTCTTCCGAAGAAATTAACCGCTCCGGACAGCATCGCCAAACAAGCCGCAACTACGTGGACATACATGACCTTCAGCCAAACCGGAAGATGAAACGAATCGCGCGGCTCTGTTTTATGGCTTAGAAACGACGTTGCCCCTGGATCCGCAATCAAATTCTCAAACAAGGTGTACAGAATATATATCGCGATCAGTGCCAGCATGGCTGAAAATATTGTTACCCTTTTTTTATTCAGCTTGTGTACCTCCTTATGCTGTTGGAACCCTTTTTTTAGGATACACCAATTGCGGCACGATGCAAACACGGATGAGGCCGAAAGATGAGAGATCAATGCAGGCGGTTTGATATGACAGGGGAGCTGATCGATGAAACGGCGGAAAGCATGTATGTTTGGTCTCCCCAATTTAATGTGATATCAAGATCTAAGCGACAAAATCTTTCCCATTAAAAAAAGTCCGAGCACTGCTTTTGGTTTGAGCATCTTCAAGTAGATTTTTTTCTGCAAATGATGTTCGTGCTGTAATGAAAGCTGTGCAGCGCTTTGAACATCGGGATGGTTTACGATGTTAGAAATCAATTGCCATTTTTCCCGCACCGATTTTTTACAGTCCGGTTTAAATTCATTTTGAATGCATCCATTTACGGCAATAAAGCATTTTCTCCTTGCTAAGTCTACGGCCACCTTTTCATTATAAAGTCCCCAGCGTTTCGAATATTTTTCCAGTGTATTTTGATTGATATATGAATCGAATAATTCAGGGTTATATCTCCTCATTAAACTCGTATTATTAGATTTTCTGTAGTGGTAGTACGGTTGATCAATATAAAAAGCCGAAGTGCAATACGTAAAAGCTTCCATATTAAACAGCCAATCTTCGCCGAGAGACTTTCCCTCGGGAAACGTGATGCCGTTCTCTTCTAACAAAGACTTCCTGAATAATTTACAGACTTGTCCGTATGCGCCGTTGTATAAAAAATCGGTTAAAATGACGTCTTTAATCGTTTCTTTCGTCAGCGGCCGGTTTGGTGGGGCAGAATAATGCTGGATACGATTCCCGCCCGCTCCATCGTTCCCACATCAAGGAAGTGAATACGATATCGGCGTTATTGTCAATTGCCGCATTGTACATTTCCTTATAAGCATCTGGCTCAACCCAGTCATCTGAATCAAGGAAAGCGACAAACTCGCCTTTAGCCATTTTTAGCGCACGGTTTCTGGCCGTGCTTGGGCCTGCATTGTCCTGAAAAACCGGAACGATTCTGTCATCTCTTGCTGCGTATTGTTTGATGATCTCTCTGCTCGAGTCGCGCGAGCCGTCATCAACCACAATCGCTTCAAAATGCGGCAAAGTTTGCGCTAAAACACTGTCTAAACACGCGGATACATATTTTTCGGCATTGTAGACGGGAATGATAATACTGACGGATGGTTCCATTTGCTCACCCCCTTTGGAATGATTTTTCAAGAAAATTATACCAATCATTAGTATAATTTCAATAAAAAGATCGTTTTCACATAAGAAGGAAGATGAGAACATTTTCATACCCTGTCCCGCTCTCTTCGGACAAAAAAACGCCATTAATTCCTACAAATTTTAGTGTTATAATAGAAGATAAAACTTGCGGGAGTTTATATTGGAGGAACAAATCATTGACAGACGATATAACAAATGACAATGAACAAAAATTGTCGAGAGGTTTAAAAAACAGACACATACAGTTGATGGCGATCGGCGGCGCCATCGGGACGGGATTGTTTCTCGGTTCGGGAAAGTCGATCCATTTTGCCGGGCCGTCGATTTTATTCGCCTACTTGATTACTGGAATCATTTGCTTTTTTATTATGCGCTCACTGGGTGAACTGCTCCTCAGCAATCTGGGGTATCACTCGTTTGTAGATTTTGTGAGAGACTATTTAGGCGATACGGCGGCCTTTATTACCGGATGGACCTACTGGTTTTGCTGGATTTCGCTCGCAATGGCCGATCTGACGGCGGTCGGGCTCTATACCCAGTACTGGTTTCCCGAGGCGCCTCAGTGGCTGCCGGGTTTCATCGCCCTTGTGATTTTGCTGATTATGAATTTGGCAACCGTTAAACTGTTTGGAGAATTGGAATTTTGGTTCGCATTAATCAAAGTCATCGCGATCCTTGCGCTGATCGCCATCGGCCTCTTTATGATCATCACAGGCTTTTCCACGCATTCAGGCACAGCCAGCTTCGCGAATCTTTGGAGCCGGGGCGGCATGTTCCCTAACGGCTTGCACGGTTTTCTTCTCTCGTTCCAAATGGTTGTTTTTGCGTTTGTCGGCATTGAACTCGTCGGACTTACTGCAGGTGAAACAAAAGATCCGGAAAACGTAATTCCGAAAGCGATCAACAATATTCCCGTCAGGATCCTGCTTTTCTACATCGGGTCTTTGCTTGTGATCATGTGCATCTACCCGTGGAATGTAATCGATCCTGACAAAAGCCCGTTCGTGCAGGTATTCGCTGCGGTCGGGATCGCAGCAGCTGCTACGATTATCAACTTTGTCGTGCTCACATCGGCAGCATCGGCAAGCAACAGCGCCATATTCAGCACGAGCCGGATGGTATACTCGCTGGCAAAAGAACATAATGCACCTGGATCAATGACAAAGCTTACCTCCCGTAAAGTCCCCAGCAATGCATTATTCTTTTCCGCCGTCGTGATTCTTATCGGCGTGACGATGAACTATATCATGCCGGAAGAAGTATTTACGCTCATTACAAGCATTTCGACGATATGCTTCATCTTTATTTGGGGAATCACCGTCATCTGCCATTTAAAATACCGAAAAACAAGGCCCGACTTGGCGAAAGCAAACAAATTCAAGATGCCGCTTTATCCGTTTTCCAACTACCTTGTTCTTGCTTTTCTGACGTTCATTCTCGTCGTGCTCGCACTTGCGGAAGATACCCGTGTTGCTCTGTTTGTCACGCCGGTTTGGTTTATTTTACTGGTTGTGATTTATAAGTTGAAGAAGCCGAAGGAACAATAGGAAGAATGCATTTTTTAAGCCTGCAGAAAACCGCTGCAGGCTTTTTTTACGCGATGGCTTTATACAAGAAAAAATCCTGCATGATCAAAGCAAGATTTTTGAGTATTTTTTATTTTACATCCACACCCTCCAGCTGTTTCAAATAGTTGCGAAAACGAACCTTCGGGTTTAATTCTGCATTTGTAATATGCTCAACATACCGTGCCGCGCTTTGGGCGATTTCTTCGTCACTGATTTTATTAGCGCGGTATTCGGCAAAGGAAGGCAGAAAAGTCATGCCTACTAAATTGGCAGATGCCTGGAACGGCCTTGTCAGTTCGCTTATTGAAAATAAATTATATCCGCCGGCCTGGTAAGAATGTTCAGGAGAACCGATGGACATGGCCATCACCCATTCCTTTCCTCTCAATTTCGTTCCTCCGGGGCCATGCGCCCAGCCAAAAGTAAACACTTCATCAAACCATTGTTTTAAAAGCGGCGGACTGCTGTACCAGTACAAAGGGAACTGAAAAACAATACGATCATGATCGAGGAGCAGTCGTTGTTCAAATTCCACATCAATGGGTTGATCGCGATATTTTTCATAGAGATCATGAACGGTTACGCCCGGTTCGCTTAAAACCGCTTCTTTCCATTTTTTATTTATTCGTGAGGATTCGAGGTTCGGATGTGCAACAAGTACCAGTGTTTTCATATGGTTCATTCCTTTCATTCTTTTGATATGAATTGATTATATGTTGTATAATCAAGAATAAAAAGTACGCACATTAATTGTATATAGTATCAAAAATTATACTATTGGGAGTGAAAG
Source organism: Bacillus sp. JJ675 (assembly GCF_036963165.1). Lineage (NCBI taxonomy): Bacteria > Bacillati > Bacillota > Bacilli > Caryophanales > Bacillaceae > Bacillus > Bacillus sp. JJ675. Next base: position 7,341 of record NZ_JBALMR010000041.1, read on the forward strand.
GCTTGAGAAATCGAAAAATCGGTTTTGATTATTCTTCGGATCACTTTGAAGGATGTCCGGTTGAGACGACATTGGATGTGATCGGCGGCAAGTGGAAAGGCATTCTCCTATATCATCTCATTGACGGCAAAAAGAGATTTAATGAATTTCGGAGACTATATCCTAAAATTACGCAACGCATGCTTACGTTGCAGTTAAGGGAACTGGAACGGGATGGAGTGGTTCACCACGAAGTTTATCAACAGGTCCCTCCAAAAGTCGAATACTCTTTAACCGAGTTTGGGAGAACATTAGAACCCATTATTTTACACATGAAGGACTGGGGAGAAAAATATAAAGATAGGGTTCATAGCGAAACTGCGTTCAACACTGAGGATGAAATATAAATCTGATCTTCTTTAAGCAGCTGAAATCAAACAAAAAATGCCAAGGGCCTTAAAACCCTTGGTATTTTTGATTACTTCCAGTTTTTCTCTATAAATCGAAGTGCAGGTTGTAAATTGGTTTTGTTGGCAATATCAATGAGAGCGGGAAACACGGTAGGGTCCGTTTTGGAGAAGTTAGGAATCCGCGGGTCTAACCGAAAAAAGCGATTTCCAAGAAGATGAGAACTGACCATGGATTCATAGTAACCATTTCCGCCAGCGACAATCTGAAGAAACGGCAGTAACGGTTCATTAGGCGACCGGTCCAATAGGACTCCCCAATTTGGCGGAAGGTTCTCCAGGTTTTCAGGGCGTATGTTATCTGCACTTACCATTCCCCATCCCTTCGTATCCCTTCTCAACTGCGTCGGGGCTTCACCTGTTCCAATGGATAGTACCGCAATTTGATCCAATGGCACTTTGGCTTTGCCAACCGCAAACGCGATACTCGCTGTACTAGGGTTCGTCGCTACTACATAACCGTCCACGTAGTTTTGATAGGCACGTTGCGTCGCGGGAGCACCGCTACTCCGCAGGATGACATCGCTCACTTTCTCATGTAAATAGGGAGAGCCGGGAAAGTTATGGAATAATACAGGAGTCCAACGATCCAGCTCCGGTGAGTATAATTGGAATGAAGGGACAACCATTCGTTTTTTTAAATCTCTGAGACGAAGATCTGCCGGGAAAAAGTTTCGTACCGCTTTAATAAAACCGGAATATGGCAATTGCTGATTAAAAACTGGCCCTCCCGGCCGGGAAACGCTGAATGCCGGCAGGATTTCATCCTCAAAATACTGGAGTGTTCCCTTTGGGGACCTTCCGCTTGCTAATGCAAGGGCGGTGAATGAACCGATTGAATTTCCCGAGAAAACATCGGTTCGGCTAATTAATTCCGGTGTTTGTTGAGCCAGTCTGTTCATAAGCTGTAAACTTAAAGCGCCTAAGGTGCCGCCTCCATCAAAGGACACGATTCGATATTTTGTCAAAGCTGCTTTCTCCTTTCTCATCTGATCATCAGTATCATCCAGTATATGTGTCTCTCGTGTCTGTTGTACGCTTGCTGAAATTTTTTCGACTTGTTTTCGGCTTTTTCATGTATATAACGATTCAGCTGATTTCTTTGCTAATGGGGAAACCCTTTGAATATATTGGGATCGCAAGTAAACTTACCTTCTCGATCATATCCGTATCTTACGCACCTCCGTGGAGAACAAAAGGAAAAGCGGCGGATAAAACAAAAAATACCAAAAGCTCTATAACCTTTGGCTGGCCCCCCTGTTATCCGGCCTGTCGGTTTGCCGTTATTTACTGAGTGAACATAAATGAAAGCAAATAAAAAATACCAAGGATCTAAAAAACCCTTGGTATCTCTATCATGCGGCCGGGGACTTCAATCTCCCCGGGGGTTGCCCCCATTGGGCCCAAATATTACGCAATACGTCTTTTTCTCGTCAAACTCATCATATAACCGCCCAGACCGCCTATAATAGCGGGAAGAATCCAGCCTAACCCTATGCTATAGAACGGAAGGACATGCGTGAAGAAATTGTGAACAACATCAATATTTATTCCTCCGGCATTTAAACCGTCAAACAAACTCACAATAAATGTTAAGATCAAGCTGCCTTGGTATACCTCTGACCTGCCGTTAAAGGTAGAATGCAAAAACGTTAGAAACATTAACACAATAGCAATTGGATACATGGTCATTAACACCGGGAGTGAAACATTAATTAACTGTGTCAGACCTAAATTCGCGACCAGTGCACTAAATACAGACAACACGATGGCAAAGTTTCTGTAAGAAAACTTCGGAAACAATTGATGAAAAAATGAAGCGCAGGCAGTGATCAATCCCACACTTGTAGTCAAACACGCCACGGTAATCATCAACCCTAATAAGACGGCGCCATAAGAACCAAAATAATATTCTGAAACGTTAGCTAACACTTCAGCACCATTTTCGAAATGACCTAATTTTTCAACACTGGAGGCGCCCATATAAGCAAGGGCAGAATAAAGAAACGCCAAGAGTACCGCAGCGATAAGTGCTGCTTTTACGCAAACGGCCAAGACTTGTTTTTTGTCTGTCGTGCCTTTTTCTTTAATAGCATTCACAATAATAATGCCAAACACAAATGCCACAAGCGCATCTAATGTTAAATAGCCTTCTTGAAACCCTTTAAAAAATGCATGTGCAGCATACTCTTTTGAAGGCGATTGGAAAGATCCGATTGGGTTGAATATTGCCACAATTACAAGTATTCCTATAAAAGTTAATTTAATCGGCGTTAACACTTTTCCGACGACATCAACAATTTTTGCCGGATTAAGCGAAAGCAAACATGCAATTGTGAAAAAGACAACCGTAAATATAATTAAAGGGACATGCCCCGGATGATCAGATAAAAAAGGTTTAACTCCAATCTCAAAGGATACGCTCCCTGATCTGGGTATCGCAAAAAAAGGACCGATTGCCAGATACAGAACGACAGTAAACACCATCCCGAATAATGGATGTACACGCCCCGCCAAAGATTGAAGGTCGTTTTTTCCCGAAAACACAAACGCTGTAATGCCGAGAAGCGGCAACCCAACTCCAGTCACTAAAAAACCTGCATTAGCTGCCCATAAATTTGTTCCGGCTAATTGACCAAGCATAGGTGGGAAAATTAAATTTCCTGCTCCGAAAAATAGCGCAAATAACATTAATCCTATAATGATTATAAAAGATAAAGGAATCTTTCGTCCCACTTGTAATCCTCCGATTTTGTGAATATTGTTCTTTTATGTTTGCTTTGATGTAATAGAATGTGCAGTTATTACATTTTAAAATTCCACTCCTGCTTCTTCTTTATTACCTTCGACTCAAGAAAATCAAAGGTTCATGAATGAACTAACTAATTATAACACTCTTAATCAAAATTTAAACCTTTCAAATAATTGAATTTCGGTATATATTCCGAATTATTTATGTATCATAAGGATGATACGGTTTTTGAGCAGTCAAAAATATTATCATTGCAGATGTTCTCATATATTTCTCTTCTTTATTTTTCCTTTTTTAGCAATGAATCAAATTAAAATCCGAAAAAATACCAAGGTCTTCCAAACCCTTGGTATTCTTGGAATGTTAAGAGAAGATTTGAACCTCATAAGCGCCATGTTCGTTTACATCAACAACTCTTTAACCTGAATGAGGATTTTGGTGATTTGATTTTCAAATCCGTCGACCATCACTTCATCAAGCATGAATTCCTCATATGCATATTCACCTACCTGCATCCCGTTCTTCTCGATGAATTGAATCATTCTGCTGTAGGCCTCTTCAACCTCTTCACCTTTTTGATATCCGACTGCATACAGACCTTTTGGCCTCACATGAACGTTTATATTATCTATTCCTTCTTTTACTTTTATATAAAAGTGTGTGTAATTATAGAAGTCTTTTGTAAGAATTTGTTCGCGTGCGAAGATCCCGCCGACAGGATACCCCTCATCTAATCCATGAGACTCGACATCATGAATGAGTTCTGAAATAGCAGCAATGTATTTTCGTTCCGGCAAATGCAATGTATTTCTGCTTATCATGAATGTTTCTTCGTTTAAATACTGAAAGGAAACCGAGGAGAAATCTGTTTCCAGCGCTTGTTCAGTCAACGCCACCTTCGTCTGGATGATCTTTTGCAAATGCATCAGTTTTTTAATCTTTTCCTCAATTTCAGCTGACTTTTCTTTAAGAAGCGGGACGATCCTGCCTGGTGTTTTGCCTTTTAAAAGGGACTTGATTTCTTTTAACGGTACGCCAACCTCTTTAAACAAATTAATAACTTGAAAAAGCTCAAACTGATTATAGGAATAATATCTATACCCATTCTCTTTTTTTATTTCGGGAGAAAGCAGACCAATCTCGTCATAGTGAAACAGGGTTTGTTTTTTTACGTGGCAGAGCTTGGCAAACTCACCTGTTGTAAAGTACTTTCTTAAATCTTCGCTCATAAAAACCCCCTTGACTATACGGTAACCATATACTTTATGATTTTATTGTACCTGAATTCAACAAAGAACAGGATAGATCCTGCGGATCCGTTTTTTTCTAAGTGATGTTGATCCGGATAAAGGGTAGAGGAGTTTTTAAATGAAAAAAACGATTAGAGAACAAAAAACAGTATTCATTATACTATTAATCAACATTTTCATAGCATTTCTTGGCATCGGTTTAATTATTCCGGTTATGCCTTCTTTTATGGATATCATGCATTTATCCGGCAGCACCATGGGTTATCTTGTTGCCGTTTTTGCTATTTCCCAGTTATTCACGTCACCTTTTGCAGGAAGATGGGCTGACCGTTTTGGGAGAAAAAAAATGATTGTCCTCGGTTTACTGATTTTCGGTATATCAGAGTTGATTTTCGGCTTAGGAACCCATGTTTCAATTTTTTATGTATCGAGGATATTAGGCGGAATAAGCGCTGCCTTTATCATGCCGGCCGTAACAGCGTATGTAGCTGATATTACAACCCTGGAGGAAAGGTCAAAAGCTATGGGGTATGTTTCTGCAGCGATTAGCACCGGCTTTATTATTGGACCCGGGGCTGGAGGATTTATTGCCGACTATGGCATCCGAATGCCGTTCTTCTTCGCTGCCGCCTTAGCATTCCTGTCCGCTGTCTCTTCCGTATTTATATTAAAAGAGTCATTGCCGAAAAAAGAGCGCGAACGACTCTCGTCTCATACAAGCGAATCCGATTTCTTCAAAGACTTAAAAAAATCAATTCATCCAGTCTATTTCATTGCATTTATTATCGTCTTTGTACTGGCTTTCGGCTTATCGGCCTATGAAACGGTATTCAGCTTGTTTTCTGATCATAAATTCGGCTTTACACCAAAGGATATCGCAACCATTATTACGATTAGTTCGATTGTTGCCGTCATTATTCAAGTGTTATTATTCGGGAAATTGGTCAATAAACTTGGAGAGAAAAGGATGATTCAGCTTTGCTTAATCATCGGTGCGGTCTTAGCTTTTGTGTCTACTGTTATGTCAGGGCTTTTAGCCGTTTTGCTTGTCACTTGCTTTATTTTTCTGGCGTTTGATTTGCTGCGCCCGGCCTTAACAACGTTTTTATCCAAAGTTGCCGGTAACCAGCAGGGGTTCGTAGCAGGCATGAACTCCACTTACACCAGCTTAGGGAATATTTTCGGTCCGGCTCTGGGCGGAATTCTATTTGATCTCAACATTCATTATCCTTTCCTTTTTGCCGGAATCGTTATGATAATCGGTCTAAGCCTTACAATGCTGTGGAAAGAAAAATCAAATGAAGTTTCAACCCTGAATTAACCGTTTTTTGAAAGTGATCCTTAAAAATCAGGCGCAGGAATCTGGCTGCGATTGAGTTAGCGGCCTATATTAAAAAGAAAACATACCACATCATGTCGGTATGTTTTTTATTTCGTTTTTTTAAACTTATCTTTCACGGTGAGTAATTGAAGGAACGATTCATGAAGCTGTAGTCTATTCTTCAATTCGTTTAAGTATTTTTGCAGGATTTCCGCCCACTACCGCATGATCAGGCACATCCTTTGTTACAACCGCACCCGAAGCTATAACAGCATTATTGCCTATTTTAACCCCAGGGTTAATAACGGCTCTTCCGCCAATCCAAACATTATCACCAATATGTACTGGGATTCCGTATTCTGCCCCTGATATTCTTTCATTTGCATTTAGCGGATGAGTCGCAGTATAAATGTGAACTCCCGGTGCAAAAAAACAGTTATCGCCTATTCGAATCTCATTAACATCAAGAAATACACAATCAAAATTGGCAAAGAAATTTTCGCCAATGTGTATGTTGTAGCCATAATCACACCGAAACGACGGCTCTATGTGAATATTTTCTCCAGTCGAACCGAACAGTTTTTTTAATAATCCGGTTCTTTTATTGCCATCGGTTTCGAGTGACTCATTAAACATCCTAGTCAACCTTCTGGCATTCATTCTTTCGCTTCGCAATTCCGGGTCTGCCGCGTTATAAAGTTCACCATTCAACATTTTTTCTTTTTCGGTTTTCATGATTTAATCTCCTTATTTTCAATCAACCCTTTTGTCCATGTGCAATTACTTTCTACTTGTTTATACAAGTTCCTTTAAGTTTTTAAAGATACAATTTAACATTTACTTGTTCAACAACATGCTCGTCAGTTGAATAAATGATCAATAAAAACCAGGAACGGTCCGGTTGGAAATACCCCAATATCATTCAGGTAGCTTGAATTCCCCTAAATGCATTCATCACCAAATCATGCACATAGGAGTCGTCTACCTCGTCGCCGGTTACAAGCAGACGATAGAAAATCGGCCCGTAAATTAGATCGATGCTTACTTCAATATCGAGATTCTCTTTTAATTCCCCTCTCTCAATTCCTTTTTCTAAAAGGTGCTTGGCTTGGAGCCGGCGAGGTTTGAAAAATCGGGTGCGATATTCTTCCGCCAACTTAGAATCCAGCTGTCCAGCACCTATTAATTCTGTAATGACGTTTCCTTCCCGACTTGTCAAAAACATTGCTAAATTTGTGGCGTGGGTTACAATATCATTTACTGTCGATCCTGTATCGAGGACAGGTAATCTGGCTGTAGCAGTAGAAAGAAAGCTGTCCATTACAACAGCGGCCTTGTTAGACCACCATTTATAAATAGTTGCCTTGCTCACTTTAGCACGCTCGGCGATTTTATCGACTGTAACCGCATCAAAGCCGTTTTCCAACAATAGTTCATAGGCTGCAGAAAGAATCGCCTTATGCGTTCCTTCATCACGCGGCCGTCCGCGTTTACTCTGCACATTCATCATTCCTTTCCAAAATATAAACTATACGTTTAGTATACTTAACGAAAATGAAAAAGAAAATAGAAAACCCATTTACAAAACTGAACGTTCAGTATATTATTTATATAACAAAACTAAACGTTTAGTTTCTAAAATATCATGAGAGTCGTCATCCGGTTGAATTCCAAGCCCACCCCAGAAATCTTACGACTAAAATATACGGAAAGGAGAATGATTAGCGAACAGTACATTCACATAGTGGCGAACATTTTAAAAAGCTAAAGATTATTTCAAAAAAGGAGTTCATCATGTCTAATTTAAATAAACAAACGATTAATAAAGAGATTTCACCAAGTTTAACCATACTTTTAGCAGCTGCATGCGGTATCATTGTCGCTAACCTTTACTATGCACAACCCTTGGCAGGATACATTAGTACTGCAATTGGACTTTCTGCTGGCAGTGCCGGGTTGATTGTTACACTGACTCAGCTTGGATACGCTGCCGGCTTGCTATTTCTTGTACCTCTTGGAGATATTGTAGAGAACAAAAAACTTGTCATTGTATCGCTGCTTCTAAGCGCAGGTGCTCTGACTGCAACGGCATTTGTGAAACATGGAATACTGTTTTTGGCAGCTGCATTTTTCATCGGGCTGGGATCGATCGCAGCACAAGTACTCGTACCCTTCGCATCATACCTTGCATCAGAAGCTGCACGCGGCCGCGTTGTTGGCAATGTCATGAGCGGTCTATTACTAGGTATCATGCTTTCTCGCCCGATATCAAGTTTAGTTGCGGATATGTTGGGGTGGAATGCAATATTTGCTTTGTCTGCCGCAGTAAGTGTTGTCCTGGCAATCGTATTGTCAAAAGTACTCCCTGCCAGAAAACCAACAGCAAACACAGGCTATGCTGCCTTACTAGGTTCAATGTGGAAGCTGCTGCGAACTACACCAGTCTGCGTCGCCGGGCTATCTATCATGCATTTGTATTTGGAGCTTTCAGCTTGTTCTGGACTACTGTTCCATTATTATTGTCCAGTCCTGCTTTTCATTTTTCCCAGAAGGGTATAGCACTGTACGCACTTGTGGGAATTGCGGGTGCAGTCGCTGCACCCATCGGCGGCCGTCTGGCTGACCGCGGCTTGACTCGCCTTGCCACTGGAATAGCTCTTTCTGTTGTCATCGTTTCTTTATTGCTGCCGCTGATTATTCAGAGCAGCTCCGCCGTCGGAATAGCAGTTCTAGTCATCGCAGCTATTTTGTTGGATATGGGCGTATCTGCAAATCTTGTGCTCAGTCAACGTGCCATTTTCTCTTTGGGACCGGAAATTCGCAGTCGATTAAACGGATTATTCATGGCTATCTTCTTTCTGGGCGGTGCTATTGGGTCATCAATTGGAGGATGGGCATACGCCTCTGGAGGATGGAGTGCGGCATTATCGATTGGAATCGCTTTTCCGGTCATTGCCTTGCTTTATTTTGCAACAGAGAAATAGGTCTTTCGCCAAAAATAAGCAGCCAGGAACACCCTGACTGCTTATTCCGCTGATTTATAACTGCAGCAATAAAAAAGAAACCTTTGGAATTTATGATTCCGCAGGTTTCTATTATTCTATTTTTTCTCCCGAATCACTAACAAAACACCGATAAAAATCAAAATGGAACCGATCCAAAACGTTCCGCCCAGGCTTTCTCCCAACAAAAGCCATCCAAACAATGTTCCAACCAGAGGCTGGAAAAAGAAAAATAAACCTCCGCTTGAAGCATTCAGCATTTGTAATCCGCGGTTCCAAAGGATAAATGCACAAGCCGTTGAAATGATCCCCAAATATAACAGCCCTCCCCAAATTGTCGGATGGGCCAGCTGCGAAAATTGAATTTCGTCTATATTCACCCAGACAAAAGGAGTCAATATGATGATGGCAACCAAGATTGAATAAGTTGTCACCACAATCGGAGAATAACCACCTGGAACACGCTTTAAAAGGACAGACATCAGGGCCCATGTTAAAGCAGCAATAAGGAGCGACAGTCCGCCAAGTTGATTAGACATGTCAATTTGGCCGTTTCCTACAATCAGTAAAACCCCGATGGTCGCTAAAGCCACAGATATTCCCTTTTTGACGTCCAGCCGCTCTTTAAGCAATAACCTAGCGAATATCACCATAAATGCAGGCGTGGAAGACGTAATAATCGCTCCCATTTGTGCCGAAGATAGATTGGTGCCAATTTCCTGCGTAACAATCGAAATTGTATTGCCAATGATCCCGATGGTTATGATTAATAAAATGTCACGTCTGCGAATTCGCCAGGATAGCTTTTTAACAAAACCAATGGTGAGCAAGGCGATAATCGCTACTGCATATCGCATCCATACAAGCTCTAATGGGGGTATAACCGCTACTACAACCTTTACAACAACATACATGCCGCCCCAAATACTGGCAGCCAATGCTAAATATAGAGAACCTAACAAAGTGTTTTTCATTTTTGCACCCTCCGTTTTCGTTTTGGTCAAATCATTGCCCTTAACGGAGAGCAGTAGTCACCTTACTCCCCTAAGGGCGGAGAAGTGCTACTGGTACATCATTTTCAAATAATGGCGTCCACAGCATGTTTATTCACCTCTGTCACAAGTTTAAGGTATTGTTAGTATAGAAGAATTATTGATGGAAGTAAATGAGCATTGATTCAGCTGCGCAAAAACCTCCTCTGTCCCGCTTCGATAATAGTTCCTTGGTGAGCTGGTCTAACATCCGGCGCTTGTTGAATACACCAGAATCAAATGATCAAAGAATAAACTTTATCACTGGTGATGTTATTTTTTCATGCGAATTTTTTTGTATGACAAAGGCGTCATATTCATAGCTTGTTTAAATTTATTAATGAAATAACTTGTACTGTTAAACCCGACTTGATAGGCCGCTTCTGTCACATTGGTTTCCGGCTGTTGCAATAACAATAAGCTTTGTTGAATTCGATAATCCATTACATAACGCAGCGGCGTCTTATTCAGCATTCGCCTAAAATACCGGCAGCACTCGGAACGACTCAGGTTGCCGGCTTTTGCAATGTCCTCTAACGTCATTTTTTCGGCATAATGGAGATGTATCCAATTTAACATTTGTTTCATTCGATGATTTTTTATCATTTCAGATTGATCATACTCCAATTGAAAACCATTAACGACTAAGTTTTTCCACATGAAAGTTAATTGCATGGTGATGTCAATTTCAAAGAGGGATGTTTTTTGTTTCACCAATTGATTGATTTCTTTAAGGGCTATTAAAATGTTTTTCGCCCATTGTTCATTTGCATCCAAAATTAAATAAGGCAGATTTGTTGAATGAATATAGGGCTGCACATAGCTTGTATAAAGCTCCTGGGCTAAAACAAAACGCGGAGAAACATTTAAGCAAATATAAGTACACCCCGGGCGGTTCTTTTCTTCTGCCATATGCAGGCAGCCGCTATTGATAAACAGTCCGTCTCCTTCTTGAACTGCGATTTTTTCTTCATTTATTTGAAATACGGCTTCTCCTTTCAGGATCAAAACAAATTGAATTTCGTCATGCCAATGAAGCGGTATATAACCATTTATATTTTGATTGATCGTTGTTTCGTAACATGCAACCGGTAATTCTAATGTACGGTGTTCGGTTAGTTCTTTTAAGTTTTGATCAATCATAAAATCTTTGATTTGCATTGTATCGCCTCAATATATTTATATTTTTTCATTCGATTTGAGTATTTTTTATGAGGTTTCGCATTTATCATAACACTATTATTACAATTATTGAGTGAGGGATCATACATATGAATACTTCCAAAAGAAATAGCGGACTGTTTTTTGTGATAACAGGGGCGACTTTTTGGGGAATTGGGGGTACAGTAGCAAAAAAATTGTTTCAAGATTATCAAATTGATGTCAATTGGCTTGTCACGATCCGCCTGCTGATTGCCGGCTTTTTACTCTTAATGCTTCAACTATTCAGAAAGGAGCGCTCCCAGATCATAGGGGTATGGAAAAATAGGAAAACAGCTTGCCAGCTTATCATTTTTGGATTGTTCGGTATGCTTGCTGTTCAATACACATATATGGCAGCAATTGAACACGGAAATGCAGCTGTTGCTACGTTATTACAATATTTATCTCCTGCCATGGTTATCGTTTATTCGCTTTTACGAAAAAAAACGGTTCTTACAAAACAAGATGTGCTGACAGTTTCTCTTGCTCTGGCCGGATGCTTTTTTTTATTAACAAATGGGTCAATTTCTCAACTGTCAGTACCGACAATTGCAATCGTTTGGGGAGTTTTATCAGGAGTGGCGGCAGCTTTTTATACGTTGTATGCAGTTGGTTTGTTACATAAATTTGACTCTCTGGTGATTGTAGGCTGGGCTATGATCATCGGCGGTTTTGCATTAAGCTTAATCCACCCGCCATGGCAGATGGATTTTAGAAGTTTAACAACTGATGCCTATGTTTACATTTTATTTGTTACCATATTTGGAACAATGATTGCATTTTGGTTCGTCATAAAAAGTTTGCAAAGTCTTCCCCCTAAAGAAACAAGCCTTTTAGGCAGTTTGGAACCATTGTCGGCCGTTTTAACGACTGTCGTCTGGTTAAAACAACCGTTTGGTTTTTTTCAATGGATCGGCGCTGCCTGTATTATAGGTATAACTTTAATATCAATAAGGAGCCTTCTTTAAAGACTAAAAAATCCGCGATCATATCAGACGGGAAAACCTAATGGAAAAGGCAGATTAACCATAAGCCAAGCAGAGAGGCCTCACTCTCATTGGCTTTTTCTATTTATTTTGATTTTTTACGCCCCATTCACATAACTCTTCCAAAACCGGCAATAGAGTTTCCGCTTTTTCGGTGAGACTGTACTCGACTTTAGGTGGAACTTGAGGATACTCTTTCCGGTTCACCAGGCCATCCGCTTCCAATTCTTTAAGTTGTGCGCTCAACGTTTTATAAGTAATAGTCCCTATCTGTCTTTTCAGCTCATTAAAGCGAACCGGTTGATTTTCTGCGAGGAGGTAAATAATAACCATTTTCCATTTGCCGCCGATCACGGACAATGTGTAGCCAAAAGGTGTATCTTGAATATTTTTAACTTTGCCTTTATACTCAGCCATACTCATTTTTACACTCTCCTTTTGGATAGTACCTATCATTAAAGTGCGTACTATTTTTTTATTTTCGTTCATTTTATACTAACCTTACTTTGAAGTAAAGGAGACTAAAACATGGCTAAAAAAACGATACGGCTGTTAATGCCGCAATGGCAAGGCGGAAACAACCCCAACTACTCCTTTGGAGCCGAACTGCTTGCTTGGCTGGCTCCTGACAATGATCAACCCCTTATTCATGTTCCGGTTCAAGCTTATGATGGAACACCGCTTGAAAACGAGAACGGTATGAACGGAAGAAAACAGCTGCTTGAACAATTAAAATCTGCACAGCATATCATTCATGCTCACAAGCCGGACCGCATTGTCATGTTTGGCGGTGACTGTTTAGTCGAACAAGCTCCATTTGCTTATTTAAACGAACGATACGGCGGAGAATTAGGGTTAATTTGGATCGATGCCCACAGTGATTTAGTTAGATATAACGGGTATGATAACGGACATACATTGCCTCTCGGGAACCTTTTGGGTGAAGGAGATGAAGAGTTCGCAAAACGTGTGAAAATTCCTCTAAAACCTGAAAATATCTTTATCGCGGGACTGGCAGCTCCTACAGAACAAGAAGCAAAAGTGATGTCAGAAGAATTTCAAAGGCTGGGGATAGCTCCTGCAGAACAAGACACAGAAATGATTCAAAGACTGGGTATTAGAACTGCTGGAACCGAAGAGTTAACGAACAGTACGGAATCAATAAAAGAGTGGATTAAAGAAAGCGGCATTAAACACCTGGCGATTCACCTTGATTTAGACGTGCTCGACCCTAAGGCATTTCGTTCTATTTTATTTGCAAACCCTGAAGCACCTGTAAATTATTCTCCTGAGGGAACAATGCAAATGCCTCAACTGCTTAATCTGCTGAAAGAACTCTCTGAAGAAACGGATGTAGTCGGATTAGGCATTACCGAGCATTTGCCGTGGGATTCTATTCATTTAAAGAATCTGCTTGGAGAGATGCCTATTTTAAATCAATAACCTCATCATCGGAATGATAAACAGAGTTCAGATCCGTGTATTAAAATCACTACAGATGTTCCACATTAAATATGCCTAAAACCCATTATTCTTAGACTGCAGGGTTTTTTCGACAGCCAGAGCAGGCGCGAAATGCAGGACAAAGAAATACGCGAAAACCAAAAATACCAAGGGCGCCAAAACCCTTGGTATTCCTATCATGCAGCCGAGAGGACTTGAATTTCAGGTTATTCATCCACTAGGCCCTGAGGTAAAGTGAAGGCTTATTTTCAGCTGCAAAACCCCGTCAATATCCCCTGCTTTAACTCTTCCCCATGAGCCGCAGCAAGCAATTATTAATGTCTTTCATTGATGGATCTTCACTCACTAGAGCTCCTTTTATAAAGCCCTGCAATAACATACTATATGCCATTTAATTTCATGAAATATAATCATGTGAGAATACCTTGGAGTAATCTCATGAATATTTCATCTTTTTTAATATACTGTTTTATTATTACTTTTACACCGGGGCCTACTAACATTGTCATATTATCCACGGTGAATCATTTGGGGACAAAAAAAGCAATGGAATATACGTATGGAGCAACTATCGCTTTTGGTTTATTACTTGTTATTTCTGCTATGCTGGTAACGATACTCCCCAAAATTTTAATCGTTATGCAGATCACCGGAAGCCTTTATATGCTGTATCTCGCTTATCAAATTTACAAAATGGATGCATCAAAACCAACTGTAAACCAGACTGGCACCTTTTGGTCAGGCTTCCTTATGCAATTTTTGAATCCAAAGGTGGTGCTGTTTACAATGACTGTAATCCCCAGCTTTGTTATGGAAAATGAGACGTCAGTGCCTGCAGTGATCATAAGTGTCTTCGCTATCACTCTCATTGGATTTTTAGCATTTGCTGCATGGGTTCTGTTCGGCACCATTTTCAAGAGGTTATTACAGAGGCATAAAAAATTTGTTAATGTAATGATGGCATTATTTTTAGTTTATGCCGGCATCATGATATGGATAAGGTAAGTTATCAAGAGGTGATGAAATGGACAAATTCATCTATAAAAAATCGGCAGGTATTACTGCACTGTCAGCAAGCTTTACTGATTTTACATATAAAAAACACTCTCACAAGGAGTATGCAATAGCATTCAAAAGTATACCTTAGATGGCAGCTTACAATTATCATATCAAAATGGTGTTATGCTTTTTAACCCGGAACAGGCACATGATGGAATGGCATATGATGAATCAGGGCTTGATTATGTGATGCTATATATTGAGCCGCAATTGCTATTAGATGTTATTGAGAAAAAGGATATGGTACGTTTTTCAAACCCTATTGTATATGATTATAAACTTAAACAAAGGATATTATGTCTTTCTTCTGCAATATTAAACGGAAAAGATGAAGCGTTGTGCAGTGAATTACTCTTATCTCTTACAGATAGCCTTATTCAAACTAATCTTTCCACAGACTGTAAGAAAGATAGCGCCATCATTCGAAAAGCAAAGGATATGCTTCATTCCAACTTAGAAAATGTACTTAAACTTGATGAGATATGTAAAGAGCTTCATTTATCCAAGTTTCAGTTTATCAGATTATTCAAATCCCATACCGGAATTTCGCCATATCAATACTTTCTTAACTGCAAGATAGAACGTGCGAAGCAGTTAATAGAAAAGCAAAGGGATGTTTATGCAGCAGTAGCTGAATGCGGTTTTGTCGATTTAACCCATTTAAATAAACATTTTAAAAGCGTATATGGAACAACAGCATTTGAATATATGTCTCATTTAAATTAAAAGCTACTTGCTAGATCAGAAAAAGAATCTAAATTAAGGAGGAATAAAATTGTCTTTAAAAATAGGCGCAGAAGATATTGAATTGTTTACTAAAGTTTCAGGTGATGAAGCAACTCTTCACCTAACTCCTGATGACCGCCGAAGACTTGTAATTCAGGGATTGCTAACCGCTACTTTACCAGCGAAGATCGGCATGTTTCTTTTTAAGAAAGGACCTAAGTCGACATTGTAATTGAAAATCATAGGTGTTATGCCGGCTCGATTCATTTAAGCTTTTATGAATATGAGCGCTATGTTCTTTGCTCCTGCTTAAGACTGTTCCAAATTTTTATGGATACAACAGCAATCAAAACAAACGATACGATAACTAAGACGATACCCGCTAAAGACTTGCTAAAGCTTATTCCTAAAAAGCTATATAATATCATGAATGGGATATTCGAGATCATGATGGTGATAATGTAAGCAGAATACTTTAACCCAACCGCTGCCGATAAAAAACAAATTGCATCTGTTGGGGCTATCGGACAAATTATTCCCAGTGCCAAAAATTTATAATTGTAAGTCTCCAATGAAGTTTTTAAATCTGAATGTTTACTCTCTAAAAATCGATCGATTTTTTCACGGAAAAACATTTTTGAGAAAATATAAACCAGCGTTTCGCTCACAACCATGCCCGTCATTGATAATAAAAAACCAAGCATCGGTTCGAAGCATATTCCCCCTAACAACATGAGAGTTGAACCTGGAATAAGAAAGAGAAGCCTAACGATCCACAGAGCACTAAACAGCAACATTGCATCTTTTGTATTTCCAGATATAAATTCCTTTAACCCGCCCATATCGACTGGCAGCAAATGAAAATGCTTTAATAGATAAATGGCCAAAACCCATAAAGCTGCAATAACTACTTTCTTTTTCAATTCCTTCACTCTCTTCGCTTTCGTTACATACATGATAAGCAATGGGAATGAAGGAACACCCCTTAAAATTCTTAAGGATTCTTAAGTTTAAAAAGCTTATGGAACGTTTCATCCCATAAGCCCTTATATACGGATCGGATGTTCAACAATAAAGCTCAACCAACCATCTTTATATTCGGCATAGATATGACCATGATGAAGTTCAACAATTCTTTTTGAAATGGCAAGTCCAAGTCCGGTTCCTTGATTATCTGTTCTCGCCATATCACCCTTGAAAAATCGTTCAAATAATTTGTTTATATCGTTAGCCGGAAATTTATCAACTTTGTTTGATACTTTCAAGATCGCTTTGTCGCCGATTACTTCAAGGCTTATTAATAATTCAGACGGTTTCATACTGTATTTTACCGCATTCATAAAGAGATTATCATATACACGAACCATCTTTTCTATATCCATTAAAACAGGAACATTTTCTTCCGTAATTGATTTTAGAACGCTTAATCGTTCCTTTTCAAAAATCGGAATATATTCTCCGACAATTTGTTCCAATAAACCTGACAAGTCTGCTTCATTAAGGCTTAACTTAACGTCCGGGCTTGATAAATGAGTATATTCAAACAGTTCATCAATCAGGTATTTGAGCCTTTGCGATTTTGAATAAATCGCTTCAACGTATTCCTGAAATTGTGCTTTACTGCCGTATTGTTCGTTTTTTAGTAAATCCAAATATCCGATAATCGATGTTAATGGTGTCCTTAAATCATGAGATACATTTGTGATAAGTTCATTTTTCGCCTTTTCTAATTGTCTTTCATGTTCAAACTTATTCTCTAATTCTTTGGACATATGATTGATATTTTGTGCAAGCCGGGTCAATTCATCCCAGCTCTCAAGCCTGATTGTCAAGCCGAGTTTTCCATTTGCAATATGGTGAACACTCTCAGTAATGAGTTTCAAATATAATATTTTTTTCCGTACCATTAACAAAAAGACTGCAATAAAGGAAAAAATAGCTGCTAAATACTGAAGCAATATCATAAAATAGCTGCTGCGAAGGCTAAAATCTGTAAGGTAATGTATTTTATATAGATACACAATAGATAAAATAATCAGGATCATCATACCGAATGAAACAACAAAACTGATTGCTATCACTCCAAGAAGCTTTACAATCAGCTTATTCCCAAACGTTCTCATATTTTATACCCTGTTCCCCAAACCGTTTTAATGTAAATAGGATGCTTGGGATCTTCTTCGATTTTTTCTCTAATTTTTGTAATATGCACCATCACAGTATTATCCGATTTAAAAAAGTCTTCCTTCCATACAGCTTCATATATTTTTTCGACACTAAGAACAATCCCCTTGTTTACACAAAGGAATTCAAGTATATCAAACTCTTTCGGAGTAAGCCTTACTTCCTTCCCCCGCACCCACACTTGCCGTGTATCTGTATTTATGGTCAAATCGCCAATTTCAATGACGTTCTTAGTGTTGTTGGCATCATTATTGTATTTTTATACCTTCTTAATTGAGATTTGACCCTGGCGATTAATTCCAACGGATTGAACGGCTTTGATAAGTAATCATCGGCACCGGAAGCAAGCCCTTGAATTTTATCCATATCTTCCGATTTTGCAGAAAGCATGATAATAGGCAGAGTTCGTTCTTGCCTTATCTTCATACACGCTTCAATTCCATCCATGTCAGGCATCATAATATCCAAAATCATGAGGTCAAACTCTCTTTGTTCCAATAGTTTTAAAGCTTCAATCGCATTTTCAGCTTTTTGGGTGCACAGACCTTCATTTTCCAAATAAACAGAAATAAGGTTTCTGATATCTTTGTCATCATCAACAATCAGAACGTTAGACTCCATATGATTCCTCCGTATTAGTTACTTCGAGCAGCTAAAGACATAAGCCGGCGGCAAATTTCTAAACTCTCTTTTTATATCTATTTTGGCAAAAAACTGTTCAATAAACGTCTTTTTAAACTTAGTGTATTGGAACGTAATGAATTGTCCATCCTTTTTTAAGATTTTGGCGGTATTTAATAAAATGTTGACTGAAACGCTTTTTGGCAAACTTGCAAAAGGGAGGCCGGAAACAACGTAGTCTGCATAAGGAATACAATGCTCCTTTAAATACCCGCCAATATTTTCGGCAGATCCATATACATTGAATACATTCTTTTCCCCTTTAAATTTTTCTTTCAACAATAAATGAAATTCTTTATTGTTTTCCACTAATAAAACGATCGTCTTCGGGTTTCGCTTTTCAAGCAGTTTTTCTGTAAATACGCCTGTACCAGGTCCATATTCGACAATGTATTCAGCTTTCTGAAAATTGATTGTTTCCATCATTTTATCTCCAAGAAACCTTGAACTGGGAAGGACGGCACCGACAGCTCTTGGATGAACGATATATTGAAATAAGAAAGACAGACGCTTCATATTTAATCTCTCCATTTGTTTTGAATTTATAATCATACTTTACATTTAAAACATGAAGAAAGAGGCATAAAAAATCTTAAGAATTCTTAAGATTTGGTGAAGCTGAAAAACAATCAATATCCCTGCTGGATCCTCATATCGATTTCATCAAAGTGAAACCAGACAAACGCGGACATGCCACAATAGATGTTTATGGTCGTCTCTTTCCTAATAAACAAACAAAAACTGCTGAGTAAGTCGGATTATTTTATAACAGGTGGAGTAAACTTCAGGGATAAAAAAACACCATGAATTACACCCCTGGTATTCCTTTGATGCGGTTAGCTTAAAGGCCGGTAATTAAAATCAGACTTACCAAACCGGCTCTTCATTTTGTCAAGTCTCGAGACCCGTCTTCAATGATTAGTCAATGATATATTTCCCTGTATGTCTTCTACCAAAAGAAAAACCATGAAGAAACGCTCTTTCTTCATGGTTATATTAGGGCAGCGTTTATTCGGCTGCCGGTGTAAGTGAGCTGCCTTCCCATAGCTCTCCCTTATTCAGCGTCCAACTGTCATTATAGAGATTAAAGGCACCCTGATTAGCCGCAGGGCTCCACCCCTCATCCCAAGCTAAGAAATAAATGGTTTTCGGATATTTTTGTTTAACTGCATTGATAAATTGAGAATAATCCAGGCTGCCGTTTGTTGTTTGCGGACCGACTTCTGTAAAGGCAAATGGCTTATTAAGCGCCGTTAACTCGTCATATCCTTTGATCGAATAAGCATCTGAGAAATACGCGTCTAATCCGACAATATCAACATATGAATCCCCAGGATAAAAGTCTGTCTTAAAGTCGCGGTTGGCGTCTGGTGCATAAACCCAAATCAAGTTGTCCAATCCTCTTGTATCGGTCATATAATGATAGATTTTTTGGTAAAGCTGTTTGTATAGTGATATTCGCTCGCTATCCTTTTGGTTATAGCCGGTAAGCCCCCACCAGAACCATTCTCCGTTCATTTCGTGAAGAGGTCTGAAAAGAACTGGAACGCCTTCATTTTTTAACTGCTGAAGGCCATCTGCAACCTTGCTCAGTACAGCATCCAATCGTTTGCCTTCTGTGGTTGATGAGTCTAAGATTTTTTCATACTGACTGCTTGAGATCTTTGTTTTGTAATTGCCGGATTGAAACGCAGGATTAGGAAGATGCATGCTGATCTGAGGTATGCCTCCGCTCTTCCAATGAGAGATTAGATCGCTGTTACAGCCATAGTCGATCGCATCGGCAATATGAGCTGTCTCCAGCCATCCTCTCGAATAATCACAAGCATACACGGCAGATGACTGCCCTGTAGCATCTTTGATTCGATTGGCTTCTTTCATAGAAAACGTCGCATTAGAATATCCGCCGAATGCACCTGACAGTACGCGATTTTCCGATCGGTTCGGCAGATGAGCAAGCCAATTCATCAGCTCCTTCGTTGTCGACTGGGCATTTTGGTTCACCGGATTCACTGTATGAGCAGATGCCGTCTGCGAGAAAGCTGAAACAATTAATAAAGCAAGCAATAAAGAGATTCCAAATTTTTTGTACATAGCATAATCTCCATTTTCTTAAATTTCATCAATTTCTTTTAAAAAATTATTAAAATATTAAAATGATATGATGCACAAATGCCGGTTTTCTCGTTCGTGTACCACCCTCCTCTTCTTGATCTGCTGCTTGACTGCTCAACCCCCTTCAGCTTGAGAAAAGGGAATATGCTCCTTATCCAATTTTTAGGGAGCGAAACTTATCATAAATTGAAATTTACTTTTTATCACCATACTGTTGGCCTGTTTTATTTCAGTCTTTAAGGTGCACTTTTTTATTCCAATTGCCTCTTTTTGCCTATTTATATTTGTTGCAATACGTACGATAAAAAGAGGTGGATGATTTTTTCACCCCCTGCTTTTTATGCCCCTGCTCTTTTTTAACCACTGCAAATAAAACGCTGCTGCGGGTATGGCAACTTTTCATAACATCAAAAAAATAGAGGAGTAAACACATTGTCTACGCCTCTAACTTTATCTATTTCAATTTTCTCATCGGATATACTAATCATTTAATCCTTTGCCTTCGAGAATTTTCTGCACATATTTTTCAATCCTTGAGACCCGGGTTTTGGATTGTTTGGCTTGAGAAAAATAAAGAATGTAAGCTCTTTGCCGTCCCGGGGTCAATGCTTCAAAAGCGGTTTTCAAAGCAGGGATTTCATCGAATTTATGTTGAAGTTCTTCAGGAATAGTGAATTCTGCATCCTTTTTAAAATCTACTTCCAAACCGGCTTTTTCAACTTCAATGGCTTCATTAATATAGGCTTTCAAGATGGTTTCCATTTCAGCTATTTCCTGAACGTTGGTGAACCGAATCTGGCGCGCCGCTTGTACATTCTCCGTTTGTTGGATGAGAATCCCATTGGGGTCCTTTAACAAGGCGCCTTTGTGAAACAGAAGCGCACAATATTCTTTAAATCCATGTATTAAAACGATGTTTTTATTATTAAACGTGTAACAAGGGTGCATCCACTTAAATTCCTCAGTCAGCCCACAGTCAAGAACGATATTTCTTAGCTTCTCATATTCTTCCTTCCACTTTGCAGCTTTACTTAAAAATTCATCAACCTTAGGATTCATTCCGCTATTTGTCATCAAGGAACACCCTCTTTCCAAGCAGTTTGCTTTTTCCTATGCGTTAGCTATATTACATTTCCGCTAACAATTTCTTAAGTTCTTCGCCCATTCTCGCCCAGCCATATGTCGCACCTTTAAACGCTTGATCTTCTTTTTCGAATCCTGTTTGTTCAAGATGTAGGCAGGTTGTTCCATCCTCGTGCTTTAATGTCCATGTGACTGTCGTGTTTATCCCGCCGCCTGCCCAAGTATAAGATAACTTGTAAGGCTCGTCTACTTCAAGAACTTCAGAGTCAATAACTAAATTCCACTGTTCATTCCGGAACTGAAATTTATGTCCGACGACAGGCTTAAAATCATTAGGCATGATCCATTTTGCAAGCGTATTTGCATCCGTTAAGGCATGCCATACTTTCTCGATCGGGCTCTTATAATGAAAATCTTGTGATACCGTTAAACTCATTTTTTTTGTTCCTCCTGTAGTATTTGGTCTAAAAGCAACATTCTTTCGCTCCAGAATTTCCTGTAAAACGATACCCACTCCTCAATTTCTTTCAATGGGGCAGCATTCAGCCGATAGCGCGTTTCTCTGCCGGCCTTTCTGCTGATGACGAGACCTGCATCTTTAAGGATTGCCAAATGCTTCGAAACAGCAGTACGGCCCATGTCAAAATGAACGGTCAGCTCTTTGAGTGGCAATTCTTCCGCGTCAGCCAACAAACGCAGCAATTTGCGTCTTGTTGGGTCAGCGACAGCTCCATAAATATCGCGCTCTTGATTGTTCTCGTTCAAAATCCTCCTCCCCTTAATTGGACACCAATTGGTGTCTTGATTATAGGACACTAATCGGTGTCATGTCAAATTTATTTTTGACATGACGGTATTGTTTTTATTCTCCTATCATCAATTTGATCAATAGATTAAGGGGTGAAGGTTATGCAACAATAAAAGAAAGGCTTGGATATGCTTCTGTAAAGACGACAATAGATGTTTAAAGAGAACGTTTAAATGAGTAAAAAAATATGAAAGCAAAATAAAAAATACCAAGGGATTGTAAATCCCTGGTATTGCAATGATATCGCCGAGAGACTTGAATTATTGGCACGTGAATCCCAACCAGCCATTCTATCAAAACCTTCTATTGCGGCACACAAACTTTTCTTTTTTATTCTCGAAACTGAGGAAATGTGTTAACATATGCAATAAATGGATACAGAGAACGTCTTGATTATGAAAGGGGTTTGCATCATGAAGCAAAAAATTCCATCAGAGAATGTTGCTATAAAAATCAATGATTGGTATTCGATGATACGCCGAAACCAAGTCACAGATGCAGAATTTATTAAAGCCGAAATTCAACAAGAGCTTGAAGAAATGGAAGAAAATCAAACAGTATTGTTGTATTACTCTTTAATTGATTTCCGTCACAATCTCATGTTAAAAGACATGAAGCCAAACGACGCAATAGACATCTCTGATTCATTATCGAGTATTGAAACCAAGAAAGAGGACATGCAAAACACACAAGTTGATGAAATGATCCACTACTACTATTGGTTTTTTAAAGGGATGTACGAATTTAAGCAGCACAATTTCAATACGGCCATAACCTGTTACAAAATCGCCGAAAAAAAATTGGCATCAGTTGACAGCGAAGAAGAAAAAGCCGAGTTTTATTATAAGCTATCGGAAATTTATTATCACCTTAGACAAAACTACATATCCATGAATTATGCCACAATGGCGCTCGATACATTCAAAGCTCATGAGACCTTGATAGAAAAAGAAATATATTGTTACTTCGTGATAGCCGGAAATCAAGTTGATACCATGAAATATAAAGACGCCTTAACAACCTTGCAATCCGCTTTACTTGAAGCAAAGAAAACGGATAGTAACCTCTTGTTAGCGTCGGCTTATTTTAATTTGGGGAACTGTTATTTTTATTTGAAGCAATTTTCTGAATCATATGAACATATATTAAAGTCTTTATCAATATTTAAAAAAGAAAATTCCCGATATATCCCTAAAGCTTTATTTCAGCTCATGTATGTCTGTTTAAAACAAGAAAATTATACAGAGGCCCTAAACCTTTATGAACAAGGTATTGAACAAGCCAGGTCTGTCAATGACAAATCCCATGAAGCCCAGCTTAACATATTGAGAAAAATCTATCTTGATCATGATTCTGCAGAGGAGGAATTCAAATATCTTGAAGATAAAGGCCTGTATGCAGATGTTGAGGAATTGGCTTTCGACGCGGCAGAATATTATAATAAAATTGGTAAACTTGACGAATCAGTCCAATTTTACCGAAAAACGATTCAGGCAATGCATATGAATAAAAAGGGGAGTTGATTTTTATGAAAAACAAAATTCTACTCGGTATTGCTTTATTCTCTTTGGCCGCATCAACAGCGATTTCGGCTAAATTTGCTACCCCCTCCGACTCTTACCAAATCGCCGGAAGAATGATTACATCATCGATCAATGAATTTCAAACCTCCGGAAGAATGATTACATCGTCAATAAACGATTTTCAAACATCCGGAAGAATGATTACATCGTAATAAACGACTTTCAAACATCTGAAAAGCAATCACTTAAAAAAGCAGGCATATGCCTGCTTTTAAATGTTGTATAAAAAACTGAAGCTGAATATCGAGCAAAAGATGATAAAGAATGAAAAATAAAATGGTGGAGCCAAGAAAAGCATTTAAGGCTGTTGCTTTTCTGATAAACGAGCAAACAATATCAAAAGCATTTTATCACCATCATGTTGGTGTCGCTGATCAATGGAAGGCCTTTTTCCTCTAAATTTGATAAACCTTCTCACCTTGTTTTATGATTACTGTCAACTTGACAGGGACAGTTCAAAAAAATCAACTATATTATTATGGTTTAACTTCTTTATTTCCGCCAATTAATAAGGTTACTGCAACACTTGTTATACTGACTAAAGTTCCTGCAATAGAAACAAGAATCGTCAAAAAGCCATTGGGAATTAGAAATCCAATTGGAATTAGCACCATAAAAGTTAAAACTATAAAACATTGATATACTCCGGATATGATTCTTACAACCAAGTTGCCAAAAAAGGACATGGCTAATGGAGGGATGAATAGAAATACAACTATTCCAATCGATATCATTAAGATAATAGGCTCATCAAATGAAACGGCATGATCTCCAAAGGAATTTTTCGCAGCCGCCAGTACAACAAATATAGACATAATCAGTGTAAGAAAAACAAGAGAAAACCTTTTTAACATCGTTATGCTCCTTTTTCATAAATGTACCTAAAAACGGGTACCCTGCCTATTTTCAATTTTCATCACCGTTTTTTATTGTTTAATGAAAGAATATGCAGTCAAATGGCAGCTATGGGTAATATTTTCACCACTTACCATTAAAGCATAACATATACAGATTAGTAAATAACCGCATTAAATTCCGAATAGCCAGCATAGAGCAAGCTTTCTCCCATAGCCGCATTTTCTGCATAAAAAAATAATACCAAAGGTGGTTAACCCTTGGTATTATTAGGATGCGGCCGAGAGGACTTGAACCTCCACGGGTTATTCACCCACTAGGCCCTCAACCTAGCGCGTCTGCCATTCCGCCACGACCGCATGATGAAGTTGTAAAGTGCGGGTGAAGGGACTCGAACCCCCACGCCGTAAAGACACTAGATCCTAAGTCTAGCGCGTCTGCCAATTCCGCCACACCCGCTTATGTGACATGGTGAGCCATGAAGGACTCGAACCTTCGACCCTCTGATTAAAAGTCAGATGCTCTACCAACTGAGCTAATGGCTCATATATGGCTGGGCTAGCTGGATTCGAACCAACGAATGACGGAGTCAAAGTCCGTTGCCTTACCGCTTGGCTATAGCCCAACAGATATGAGAAATGACCCGTACGGGATTCGAACCCGTGTTACCGCCGTGAAAGGGCGGTGTCTTAACCACTTGACCAACGGGCCATATGTGTATTCAGCGTCATATTCTTCAATGGCGGAGAAGGAGGGATTTGAACCCTCGCGCCGCTTACGCGACCTACACCCTTAGCAGGGGCGCCTCTTCAGCCACTTGAGTACTTCTCCATATGGCTCCACAGGCAGGATTCG
>NZ_JBALMR010000042.1:0-365 GCF_036963165.1 Bacillus sp. JJ675
AGCTCTTTTTCCGTTTGAACGCGAGAGGAAGAAACGGCGGCGATTCCAATGCATGTGCGCTGCCACGAATCCTGGTAGGCAATCTCTGAGACAGACACGTTGAACCTGCCGCGGATCCTTGTGATGATCCGCTTCAGAACCGCCCGTTTTTCCTTGAGTGAGGATGCATCATAGATGATGCATTCGCATTCGGCGAAACCGATCACTTTCTTTCAATTTCTTGCATGACATACGCTTCGATCATATCGCCTTCGCGGATGTCATTGTAATTCTTAATGGTGATACCACATTCATATCCTTGTGAAACCTCTTTTACGTCATCTTTAAAGCGTTTGAGAACATCGACTTCGCCTTCGAAGATGACG
>NZ_JBALMR010000042.1:569-56505 GCF_036963165.1 Bacillus sp. JJ675
TACTCTTAGCATTACCGTCAGGTCTTACATTAAACCCGATAACGATCGCATTTGACGCGGAAGCCAAAATGATATCTGATTCGGTAATCGCGCCGACGCCTGTATGAATGATTTTTACCCTGACGCCTTCCACTTCGATTTTTTGAAGAGCTGCCGCCAGCGCTTCAACAGAGCCTTGAACATCGGCTTTTACGACAAGATTGATATCTTTGACGTCTCCTTGTTTGATCTGT
Source organism: Bacillus sp. JJ675 (assembly GCF_036963165.1). Classification (NCBI taxonomy): domain Bacteria; kingdom Bacillati; phylum Bacillota; class Bacilli; order Caryophanales; family Bacillaceae; genus Bacillus; species Bacillus sp. JJ675. Next base: position 803 of record NZ_JBALMR010000042.1, read on the forward strand.
TCAAATAAGTCGTCAAGGCTGAGCTTCGCTTTATCGCTGCGCTGTTCTTCAAGCTGTTTGGAAGCGCGCGCTTCACCGACCGAGCGGGCCGTTTTTTCGTCTTTGAAGACAAGGAACTGATCCCCGGCGTTCGGAACTTCGTTAAGACCTGTGATTTCAACAGGAGTTGACGGGCCGGCCGCTTTGACGCGTCTGCCGACATCGTTGACCATCGCACGCACGCGGCCGAACGTGTTTCCGACAACGATCGGATCTCCGACGCGAAGCGTTCCGTTTTGGACGAGCAATGTTGCCACAGAGCCTTTTCCTTTATCAAGTTCGGCTTCGATGACCGTACCTTTCGCCCTGCGGTTTGGATTCGCTTTAAGCTCCTCTACTTCGCTGACAAGCAGAATCATTTCAATCAGCTCGTCGATTCCTTCGCCTGAAAGAGCGGAAAGCGGAACGAAAATCGTGTCTCCTCCCCATGCTTCCGGAACGAGGCCGTGCTCTGTCAGCTCTTGCATGACGCGGTCCGGGTTTGCCGTCGGTTTATCGATTTTATTAACGGCGACGATAATCGGCACCTCTGCGGCTTTTGCGTGGTTGATCGCTTCGACCGTCTGAGGCATAACCCCGTCATCAGCCGCGACGACGAGAATCGTAATATCGGTTACTTCCGCTCCGCGGGCGCGCATTGTCGTGAATGCGGCGTGTCCCGGCGTATCGAGGAACGTGATTTTTTTGCCGTTTTCTTCGATTTGATAAGCGCCGATATGCTGCGTGATACCCCCTGCTTCTCCTTCGACAACCTTCGTTTTGCGGATGCTGTCAAGAAGCGTCGTTTTTCCGTGGTCAACGTGACCCATGATCGTCACGACAGGCGGACGGATTTCAAGATCTTCTTCGCGATCAGGCTCCTCGTACTTTTCAAATTCGGTTTCTTCGTGGACGATCACTTCTTCGACTTCAACGCCGTATTCGGAAGCGATCAGTTCAACCGTATCTTTGTCGAGATCCTGGTTGATCGTCGCCATAGTTCCGAGCAGCATCAGTTTTTTAATGATTTCTGACGGCTCTTTGCCGAGTTCTTCGGCCAGCTGGCCGACCGTCATTGAATTTGTAAACGAGATTTTTTCAGGCAGTTCCTTTTTCGGTTTAACCTGCTTCTCCTGCGGAGAATGATGGTTTCTATTGCGCTTGTTTTTTTTGTTGTTGTTGTTTTTCTTCTTGTTTTTGTTGTTAAATTGAGTATTTTGCACGTTATTCTTCTTTCCGTCTCGATTTTTCTTTGGCTTAGTTCCGGCATTCTGTTTTGCGGCTTCTTGCTGAGGTTTTTGGCCGCTTCGATCGGCGCTTTTTTTGTTTTCGGCCTGCTTGTTTCCCGCAGGCTGTCCGGCGCCTTTTTTGAATTTTTTATCAAGCTGTTTGATTGCACTTTCTTCAATCATTGCCATATGGTTATTGACTTCGATATTCATATCTTTCAATGACGCGATGACATCCTTACTTGAAACATTTATGGCTTTTGCATATTCATAAACTCTCATTTTAGCCATTCGTTCACCCCCAAAAAAATTAATCGAGCTTTCGGAGCAACGTTTGCGCAAAGCCTTGATCAGTGACGGCCACTGCCACACGGGATTCTTTGCCGATTGCACGGCCGAGAATCGTACGGTCTCCGACTTTTTTACACGGCACGCCGTAGTACTTGCATTTGTCGGTTACCTTTTTCTCCGTGTTGGCTGATGCGTCTTCTGCAAGCAAAACAAGCTTTGCGCGCAAATGCCTGATTTCCTTCACAACCAGGTCTTCTCCGGACACGACCTTTCGAGCTCGATTCGCCAGGCCCAGCAAGGAAAACCACTCTGATTCCGACATCTATCTGGTCTCCTTTTCCGCCAGTTCCAGCAATTCATCAAAAATCTGATCATCAATTTGTGCCTGAAGCTGATTTGCTAAGCTGTTTTTCTTTTTTGCGGTTAAGATTACGTCTTTATCAAGCGTAAGGTAAGCTCCCCGGCCGTTCTTTTTGCCAGTCGGGTCTACTGAAACTTCCCCTTCTTTGGAGCGGACGACGCGGATGAGCTCCTTTTTAGGCTTCATTTCCCCTGTTACGACGCATTTTCGAAGCGGGATCTTCTTTCGGCTTTTCACCAAAGGTCACCTCTTATTCATCCGTTTCTGGAGTTTCGCTCTCTAAAAAGAGCTCTTCAGACTCTTCTTCAAGCTCCCTTGGATAAATCCCAAGTTCCCTTGCATCAGTTTCGCTTTTAATATCGATTTTCCAGCTTGTCAGCTTTGCGGCCAGCCGGGCGTTTTGGCCCCTTTTGCCGATGGCGAGCGAAAGCTGGTAATCAGGGACGATGACGGTTGTCGCCTTGTCTTCCTCATTGACGATGACATCAAGGACTTTGGAAGGGCTCAGCGCATTTGCGACAAATTCGACGGGATCGCTTGACCAGTGGACAATGTCGATTTTCTCGCCTTTCAGTTCATTGACGATCGCTTGCACGCGCTGTCCTTTAGGGCCGACGCAGGCGCCGACCGGATCGATGTCTGGATCGTCCGTCCGGACGGAGATTTTCGAGCGGTCTCCTGCTTCTCTCGCCACAGACTTAAGCTCGACGGTTCCATCGTAGATTTCAGGAACTTCGATTTCGAAGAGGCGCTTTAATAATCCGGGATGAGTTCTTGAAACATAAATCTGCGGACCCTTCGTCGTTTTCTCGACCTTTGTGATGTACACTTTGATCCGGTCGTGAGGCTTGTAGACCTCGTTCGGCATTTGTTCAGAGACGGGCAATAGCGCCTCGATTTTGCCCAGAGAAACGTAGATGAACTTATTGTCGATCCGCTGGACGATGCCTGTCATGATATCTTCTTCACGGTCGATAAATTCTGAATAGATGACGCCCCGCTCGGCTTCGCGGACGCGCTGGGTAACCACCTGCTTCGCCGTCTGGGCGGCGATGCGGCCGAAATCTTTCGGGGTAACTTCTATTTCCACGACGTCCCCGACAATATAGTTCGGGTTGATGTTTCTGGCGTTTTCAATCGAGATTTCAAGGCGCGGATCATAGACTTCGTCCACGACGTCCTTGCGTGCGAAAACGCGGATTGTGCCGGTGTCGCGGTTTAAATCGACCCTGACATTCTGCGCCTGGTTAAAGTTCCGCTTGTATGCGGAAATGAGCGCAGCCTCAATTGCATCAATAATAATTTCCTTACTGATTCCCTTTTCTTTCTCAAGAACAGTCAGGGCATCTAACAACTCACTACTCATGTTTATGGTTTCCCCCTTAAACAGTCAAAAATTAATTGAACGAAACAGCCAGCCTTGCTTTTGCTATTTTTTCGTACGGTATCTGGATTTTTTTCTGCCGTGTTTTGATCGTGACTGTAATTTCTACGGTTTCACCGTCAAATGCAGAAAGCTCGCCTTCGAATTCTTTATTGCCTTCAATAGGTTCGTACGTCTTAATGTATACGTTTTTTCCGAGCGCTTTCGTGAAATCGGCTTCTTTCTTTAAAGGCCGTTCCGCTCCGGGAGATGATACTTCAAGAAAGTAGTTCTGCTGAATCGGATCAGCCTCGTCAAGCTTTTCACTCAGCGCTTCGCTAACCTTTGCACATTCTTCGATGTCGACGCCGTCATCAGAATCAATAAACACGCGAAGGAACCAGTTTTGCCCTTCCTTGACAAATTCGATGTCAACGAGTTCAAGCTGAAGATTGTCTAATATGGGCTGAACCATTTCGCTTGCTGTTTCGACCACTTTGCTACTCATACTTTTCCTCCTTGTGCAGGCTCCCATTCATCAGCTCTCTCGTAAAAACCCCGCTTTTTAAGAAGCAGGGGCTAAAGAAAAGACGATGAACATGTCGAGACAAAATTGCCTGTTCAATACAAAAGAGCGGGTTTCCCCACTCTTCGCCTCGGCTATCGTTAGCATTTCCAATAAAACTATACCATAACCATATTTTTATTGCAAATCGGTTGCGGTTTTCTCCTTTATTTTGAACGACTTTTCGTTCATTCGCTCCGCATGTTCTGAAATGACGGAAGCAGACGTACTCGGATGAATAATCCGGAAGCCGTCATAATCCGGATAAAGGGTGCCGTCGTCCTGAATGCCGGTTAAAATCCAAAATTGGCTTCCGGCGCCGCCCTGTGACTCGATGATATCAAGCCAGGTGCTGTAGACGGCATCCCGCCTCGCTTTGTCCAGGTAGCCGTATTCCTCCAGAACGACGGGCTTGCCGATTTCGTTTCCGTCACGAATATGATCCAAAATCCACCGGTTTCCCCATTCCGCGGTTTTGCCCCAATGGTCGGGATACAGGTGGAAGGTTCCGTAATCAATGCCGGGCAAGGCGGTCAGCCGCTTCCAGTCAACGCCTTCTCCGCCTCCGTATGTCCAGTCCGGATGGCCTTCAATCCGATAAAACCCTTCATCTCCTGCCGCGACAAGATGGTTTTGATCGATTGATTTAATAAATGCGCTCATTTCATCAGCCCATTCAATGAGCGTGTCGCCGCTATTATCCGACTGAACCCTTGGCTCGTTTGCCAGTTCCCATGTCATAATGGCGGGATCGTCCTTATACTTTACGCCCGTATAAGTGTTTACCCGGTTCAGCATATAAGCGACATAATCTTTATAAGCCTGTTTAATGCCGGGATGGGTATAAAACGCATCATGTCCGGAAGCCTGAAACCATCTGACGTATTGATTCATCCCGCCGAAATCGTCCCAGTTGTTCACAAAGGGAATGACCAGTTTTATCCCGGTCTGGCCCGCTTTGTAAATGGCGTAATCAAGCTTTGAAAAGCCTGATTCATCGAATACCCCGGGCCTTGGCTGCATGACGGAGTTTTCTTGCGGCGTGCCGTCAAGAAAGCCCCAAATCCGGATCACTTTCAGATTCATCGCTTTCATATCTTCAAATACATCATCGACCATTTTTTTAGATTTGTAGTGAAAATAATAGTTATTGGTTCCTGCAAAATAAAAATCTTTTCCGTTCAATTTAAAAATTGTTCCCGATGTCTCCACAAAAGGAGATGCGGCAAATGCCCGGTTATCGCCGGGCAGCATGGCCGAACATGCCGCTAACAGCACCATCAGCAAGTGCAGCAACATTTTTCGCGCTTTCATGGTTCTCCCCGCTTTCACTGAGGTGACGGCGGCATCTGATTTTCGCCGCCGCTCCCTGTCTTTTTAATCGCCCGTTTCTTTAAGGCGTGACTTTCACTTTCACGGCTACTTCGACACCCTTCGGCCACATTTCAAATGTAAAGGTCGAATCGCTCTTCAAGAAGTGTAAAACGCGCTCTCTGAGATACAGCTTCCCGGCTTTTTCATAAAAATCTTCGTCATAGTTCAAGTATGGCGTCCATGACCATACGTCTTCAAGAACCGGCCTGCCGGTCGAGTCCACGACACCTTTAACGGTGGCGAGCTTCGTCCCGTTTAAAGAAGCGGGGATTTCCAAATCTCCCTTGATATTCGACCTGCTGATCGTAAACTCATCTTTCTCAAGCTTCGGCGCGCCATACAGAATCACGTCGGCCACCTGGCTCGCTCCTTTGTCAAACGCAAAGGTAAGCTCTGCCTTCGTTCCGAATGCCGGCGATCCGTCAATGAGCTTTGCCAAATATGATGCTTTGATCGTCACCGACTGTCCGGAGACCGTATAATCAGTTCCGTTTTGCAATTGTTCCGATCGGTGCCGGATTCCCGCAAACTTGTTTCCGCTCAGGCGGATTTCCATCGTCTGATCGGTGATGGACTGCCCTTTTCTGATATAAAGGTCTCCCGGATTGACGATGGCATTAGAGATGCCCCGCCCCGCTTGAATGACGATGTCTTTTACAACCGGATCGCGCCAGGTTCTTGTTGTCCGGTCGAACTGGTCATTCCCATTATCCCACCACATGGTGACCATTTGATATTTGTGAGCCAGTCCGACAAGCGCATCGTGGTAAAGACGCTTGGAATACTTCTCATTGGCGCCCAGCGTCCCGTACTCGCCGATAATGACCGGATAACCTTTCGCAACGAATGTTTCATAAACCGGTTTAATATCCCGCTCCATGTCTTCGATATCTTTGGACGTTCCCCAAGTCGTCCGGCCCCACCAGTTGGAGACATAGTCCCATGGGGAATAGTAGTGGAAGGTCAGCACGATTCTGTCATCATCAGGCGGTTCAAATGTATTGAGCAGCTCATCCTTGTTGTCTTCCAGCCCGCCGACGATAACGAGACGCTCGGCATTTTGCCCGCCTGTAGCGCGGATCATCCTCAACATCTCACGGTTGAGGAGATTCAATTGATAGGCGCTCATTCCCGTCGGTTCATTGACGATTTCAAAGAGCAGACGGTCGCTTTTGTTTTTGAAGCGGTCTGCGATCTGTGTCCATACTTTACCCAGTTTTTCCAGCGTTTCCTGCTGGCTGCTTCCCATGCGGTTGATCCACAGCCATGAATCGTGATGGACATTTAATACGACATAGAAGTCTCTTTTTAACGCCCAGTCTGTGACTTGTTCCACCCGATTCATCCACTCCGGGGCAATCTTGTAATCCGGAGCGCCGCCGATATGCGAATCCCAGGTCACGGGAATTCTGACGCTTTTAAACCCTGCCTCGCGAATATCGTCAAATGTGTGCTCCTGAACAGGCGGGTTGTTCCATGAGCCTTCGGTGGGGACGGCATCAAGCGTGTTGCCGAGATTCCAGCCGGGGCTCATCTTTTCCAAAAGGTCTAACGGTTTATTCTCAACTGTCGCTTTTGTTTCCCTTTCTGTTCCCGAGGCCGGAATCGCGCCAAGAGCAGCCGTTCCCATGAACAAAAATAAGACGATGATCGATTTTATGCACTTATCTCTCAATCTTTTATCCTCCTTATTTCGCATCTTTATTTGTAGAGTAAAGCGGCGGCGCCGTTCGCTTAAGGTCAGCACCGCCTCTATTTAAAGCGTTTTCAAAAATATGCTGAGTTCTCTACGCATCTCCGATTAAGCGGTCATACTCGGCATACGCTGTCGCGATGTCGACTTGGGACCAAAAACGGTGGTAAATGAATGTCGGCAGACCATTTTCCCATTTGCCGGTATCCGGGTTCCACGATGTTCGGTATTTGTTTTCCAAATAAGTCCATTTCGGATCGTTTTTGATCTTTGGACGGAGATCCGTATGGCTGATATAGACGCCGTTTCCTCCTTTAGCAGGGTCGGACGGCACGGTATTCGGTCCGGGGATGGTGTTTCCCTGGCCGTTCCTTCCGCTCCAGCCGTTCGGGAAGTAGATTTCCTCCGTAAAGTAGCGGACGTAATCGGCATGCTCTTCCTCTGCCGCAATACCGATCCCGTCATTTTTATTCCACGCCGAATCGAGCAGGCCTTTCGCGAGGTTTTTGGCGCGGTTTCCGAGAGCGGTGAAGCTTCCTGTTTCGGCTTTTGTTCCAGCCGCAAAGAAAACAAGCGTTTTAATATAGCTTCCGAGAACACCGACATCCTGTGACGGGCTCTTTGTCGTAACGTGCAGCCCCGGGTTGCCCGTAAAGGAAGCGAAACCTTTCCACGTGTCGGGCTGACCGCTCCATTCTAGATTGGACGGAATCCAAAATTCGCCCGGATCAGGCTCTGTGGCAACATTCGGGTTGTTGCCGCCGTAAATTCTTTCTCCCGCTTCATTCAAATAATAGCCCTCATCGTCTGACAGCGGACGTTCGTTAACAAAAACATAGTCCATCGAATAAGCGGTCCATTTTTCAATGACGGTCTTTGCCATTTTAAAATTCTCGGAAGATGTGTCGCCTTTTGCAGCCAAAATATAATACAGTTCAGCGACCCTTTCCATCGGCCAGGCTTGCATGCCGAACCAATTGTTTGAAGGCGGATCATGGTAAACCGGCGCTTCTGTGTACGCCATGCCATAAAACGTGCTGACATCCTCCGGATACCGGCTGTAGTTGCCGTTCCAGCTGTTTGTAGCGCCGCCGGCGATCGCACCTTCTGAAGAAAGCAGCCACGTATACAGTTCAAGCTGCCGTTTCAGCGCGGTTTCCCAGTCGGCGCGCGCCGAAGGCGAATTTGGAATCAGGCCACCTTCAGACGTAGACAGCGCATATGAGGCAACCGGATTTTGATAGCCTTGATGCACATGGCTTGCGCCGATCCGCCAAGCCCAGTTCGCATACTGTCCGAGCCCGCCTCCCCATGCGGTGTACCATGCCATTAAATAATGGCAGGCGTCTTTGCCCGATCCCCTTTGCGGCGATCCTCCAGAAGCGCTCCCAATCCTTTGGAAATATTTATCATACATGCCGTAGCGGAGAAAGTCCCCCATCTTTTTGGCTTTGTTCAAATACGTTGAATTGTTGTAGCCCCACTGCTTTGCCCAGTACATCGCCTGAATGGCGCGGGCATCGGCATCCGTCGCGTTCGTGTAGCGCCATTGCGGAGCAGGCGCCTGATTTTCTTTTGTGAACAGGCTCATAAACCCTTCATTTGCTTTTCCAAAGGTCTGATCATCCTGGGACGGATGCGGAATCGTTTCCCAGACTGATTCCTGTTCTCCGCGCTGATAAGTGTTGACGTAGGCAGCAGTATGGGAAGGGTTCAGAAGATTGCCGAATCCATACCAGTTGTCAACGTCCAGCAGCCAGTGCATCAAATACGTTTCATTGCTTCCGTATGTGGCTTTCAGCTCGGCGTCAAGCGGGTCGTTTCCTGCGGGATACTGTCCGGTAAGAGGCGACGGGTAGCGGTCAGGAAAGGGATGTTCAGCGGCGTATGTGGCAGGGCTTGAAGGGTTGTAGTAGCGCATCGTCGGCTGTTCTTCTTTTCCGTCTCCTTCATTGACGGGGATGATATATTTCTCCATGTTGTCCCAAGCGGCTTCAAGCTTAGCCCAGTCTTGCGTGTAACGCCCGTACATCGCTTCGAGCCACAGCCAATAGCTGTATGCTTCAGATGTCGTCATATGGCCGTAGTCCGGAGCTTCACAGATGAGTGTTTCAATGGAGTGGTACGGAATGCCCTCCGGGGAAAAATAACCGTTATTCGGATTTTTAATCTGCTCATACAATTGCATAAAACGGGTTTTGTTGTCCATGGTGTGTCCTCCTTTTAAAGCTTCTCCATGTTTTGCACGCCGGGTTTCCATCCCGGCTTTTTACTTCGGCTCGTTTCCGAATACGAGCCGTCCTCCATCATAAACAGGGATATACCGGGTTTTCGCAAGCATATATGACAGTCCTTGGTAGGAGTAATCGTTATTCGGATTCCAAAAGGCCGTTCCCGACGGTGCCGAAATGCGAAATTGCGCTTCCTTTTTGTGAGCCGATTGTCCGCCCGGATAAATCGGCACACCGCTGAAGCTGACTTCCGTGTAGTAAACGTGATTCTTTGCATCATAAGGCTTCAGCTGAGACACGGTTGCCCCCTCGTGATATCCTCCGAGTGCGACTTTGATGTCGTCGGCTGAATATCCGGCACCCGCCGCTTCAGTAAGGTCAATGTAATAGCGGAAAGACAGTTGATCGGATTTTCTTGCCGGCCATCCCGACCGGTTGTTGAGCTGCACCCGTATTTCGGTGAAATTGATTCCTGAGCTGTTGACGGACGCTTCTGCAAAAAACTCGTCATCCGGCGTTTCGTTTTCAGGGAAGCCGGGCAGCGGCAATTGTCCCACTCCATGCAGTTCATACATTTTCGCAATATTCCCCGTAAAAGCGGCATTGTAGTCAATCGCTACCTCGTTTGATACATAGTCTGATGTCTCATCCCGGTATGAATCGTCTCTTCCCGGTCCGCCGACCAGTGCTCCGTAAAGCGTATGCCGGTGGTTTTCAGGCACGTTCATATTGTCGGCCCATGACCCGTGTGCAGTCCGGTGATGCGGATGTTTCGGCGGATTTGTTCCATAGCCGACAACGAAGCTGCGCTTCCCCGGATTGTCTCCAAGCATATAGTTGATTTGCTGTTCGGCAAAATCGCGATACCTTTTCGCTTTAGCCTCGTCTTTTACCCAATCTGAATAAACAAACGCGAGAAACGCGGCATTTGATGCATAACGGAGCGAGCCCCACTGTTCAAGCCACGCCAGCCCTCCCGGCGTATATGTGATTCTTTCCGTGCTTCCGTCATGCTTGTAGCCGGTTGACCAGTAATCAAGGTTGCGCTCGACACTCGCGGTAAAGCGGGAATCGTTCGTCAGACGTGCCAACAGGAGCTGTGCCCCGTATGTGACGTCATCCCACGAAATGGTCCAGCGGTAAGGCCAGCTTGCCGGATCTCCCCAGTCGTTGACCGAAGAGAGCGCTTTGTCCAGATATCGCTCTTCATCGGTTGCCAGATACAGCCATACGGCTCCCCATGTCAATTCGTCCTTATACCCGCTCCACGAATTGTAATATTGCCGGGCATCTGTGATACAGTCGGAATATTTGCCGCGGTATCGGTCAGCGAAATCATACAGCTGCTTCGCGTGCGTTATAAGTGTCGCGGCATATGAGGAATCTGTCGGCTGAAAGACGATTGAAGCTGCAGCGAGGGCAGCAGCGGTACCGCCTGCTAAATCCGAACCGGGGCAGCCGGCATCAATCTTGTAGGCGGGACGCTTCATCGGCATGACTTCAGCCGGCCCCCACCAGCCGTGGTCAGCGGCTCCATTGCCGACCTGCCCCCAATATTCGTTAGGAGCTGTATGCGCTTTAATAAAATAATCCGTCGCCCATTTTAAATTGTCCAAAATCGCCCCGAGCTGTCCGGCTGCTATATACGCATCGCGGTATTCATAAACCGACCAGGCTAAAACGGCGGCAGAATACGCCATCGGCAGCCCGAACTTCACATGATCTCCGGCATCATACCATCCGCCGGTTAAATCGCGGCCGGCGTCCTTTCCGTCATCAAGCCCTGAATCGCCTCTCCAATTCAGCCGGCTGTTGTCGGGGAGTTTGCCTGAGCGCTGCGCTTCATAAAACAAGATCGACTTTTGCAGGAGCTCAGCGTAATTTTGCTGATTGTCCGCCGCATATGCCGTACTGTCCCTTTCAGAAAACGGCATCATAACCGCGGCGGCCAAAAGTACAGCAAGCGAGAAAAGCGCTTTCATTTTTGAAAAAACGGTCCGTTTCACATGATTCATCCCCCTCACCTCTGTTTACCGATAAAACTAAAAGTTTGCTACATCCTCCTCACCTCCTTTCAGTTAAAGCTCATAGTGTCTGCCAATAACAGAGAGATTCTGAATGCAACCTTTTTTGAGGGGGCGGTTAACATGGGGAAATGGTGTACTGTATAAAAACTTAGTTTGTTTAAACGAGAAACAAACTAAAGAGATTGATAGCTTTTTGTCTTCAAATCTGAGATTCTTTTGAAGATATTAACATTATTGTATATTTTATGTCAATGGATCTGGCAGCCCTTTATGCAGAATGAGGCATTTCCTCCTGCAGCTGTCCTATTCGAAGAAAACCTAACAAAAAAAACTGCCGACAAAGCCGGCAGTTTTAGAATAAAGAAAGCTGATTCTGTTCCGGAAGCGACTCTAAGCAGCCGTGCCGCTCCAAGTATTCCATAAGGGTTTTCGAAACCTTTCCCCTTTTTTGCAAATCTTCTTTTGAAAGAAATTCGCCTTCCTCCCTTGCCTTGACAATATTTAAAGCGGCGTTTGTACCAAGGCCCGGAATGGAGTTGAAAGGAGGGATCAGGCTGTTGCCGTCAATAATAAATTCTGAGGCGCTTGACCTGTATAAATCCACCTTTTGGAAAGAAAATCCCCTTTCACACATTTCAAGCGCCAGCTCAAGCACGGTAAGCAAGCTTTTCTCTTTCGGAGAAGCGTCAAGCCCCTTGCTGTTGATGTCATCCATGACGGCTCTGATCGCGGTCGAGCCTTTGATCATCGTATCGATATCGAAATCATCGGCGCGGACCGTAAAGTATGCCGCGTAATAAAGCAGAGGGTGGTGCACTTTAAAATATGCGATCCGGACGGCCATCAGCACATAGGCGGTGGCGTGGGCTTTCGGGAACATGTATTTGATTTTCTTGCATGAATCGATGTACCACTCGGGAACATTATTATTCCTCATTTCTTCTTCCCACTCCGGTGTCAAGCCTTTCCCTTTCCGGACAAACTCCATAATTTTAAAGGCCAGGGAAGGTTCAAGGCCCTGATAGATGAGATACACCATAATATCGTCGCGGCATCCGATAACCTCGCTCAGCTCGCATATATTATTATGAATGAGCTCCTGTGCGTTCCCGAGCCAGACGTCCGTGCCGTGAGAAAGTCCGGAAATCTGGACGAGCTCGGAAAATGTCGTAGGCTTTGTATCCTCAAGCATCTGTCTGACGAAACGGGTTCCGAATTCAGGGATTCCGAGCGTACCGGTTTTACAGCCGATCTGCTCTTCTGTGACGCCTAAAGACTCAGGCCCCTGGAAGATTTTCATGACTTCCGGATCATCGGTCGGAATCGTCTTCGGATCGATTCCGCTTAAATCCTGAAGCATGCGGATCACCGTCGGATCATCGTGTCCAAGAATATCAAGCTTCAGCAGATTGTCGTGAATCGAATGGAAGTCGAAGTGGGTCGTTTTCCATTCTGAATCGGTGGCATCTGCCGGAAACTGGATCGGTGAAAAATCGTAAATATCCATATAGTCCGGAACGACGATGATTCCGCCCGGGTGCTGGCCCGTCGTCCGCTTAACGCCGGTGCACCCCTGCACAAGGCGGTCGATTTCCGCCCCGCGTATATGCAGATTGTTATCGTTCGCATACCCTTTGACATATCCGTAAGCCGTTTTTTCGGCAACCGTGCCGATCGTTCCCGCGCGGTAGACGTTATCTTCCCCGAACAGCACTTTCGTGTAATTGTGGGCGCGGGGCTGATATTCCCCGGAGAAGTTCAAATCGATATCCGGAACCTTGTCCCCTTTAAAGCCCAGGAACGTTTCGAACGGAATATCGTGCCCGTCTTTTTTATAGACGGCCCCGCATTTCGGACAGTCTTTGTCAGGCAAGTCGAATCCCGAGCCGACAGATCCGTCATTGAAAAATTCCGAATGGCAGCAATCAGGACAGACGTAGTGCGGAGGCAGCGGATTAACCTCGGTAATTTCAGTCAATGTCGCAACGAGTGAAGAACCGACCGATCCCCTTGAGCCGACGAGATAACCGTCATCAAGAGAGCGTTTTACGAGCTTGTGGGAAATCAGATAAATAACGGCAAATCCGTGGCCGATAATGCTTTTCAGCTCTTTTTCGATACGCTTCTCCACAATCTCGGGCAAATTTTCGCCGTAAATGCTTTTCGCTTTTTCATAGCTCATGTTGCGGATTTCTTCATCTGCCCCTTCGATCTTCGGCGTATAGAGATCGTCTTTGATCGGTTTGATTTCTTCGATTTTTTCGCTGATCATCCGCGTATTCGTCACAACGATTTCTTTCGCTTTTTCCTTGTCCAAGAATGAAAAGGCTTCAAGCATTTCATCCGTCGAACGGAAATGAACGTTCGGCAGCTCATGCCTGTTCAGCGGATTTGCCCCGCCCTGCGAGGAAATCAAAATCTTTCTGTAGATTTTGTCCTCCGGATTTAAGTAATGCACATTTCCTGTTGCCACGACGGGTATGTTCAGCTTGTCCCCAAGCTTTGTGATGTTTGTAATGATTTCCTTGAGCGATTTTTCATCCCTGACCAGCTCAAGCTCGAGCAGATGGCGGTAGACTTCAGGCGGCATCACTTCAAGATAGTCATAGAACGAAGCGATCTCCTCGACCTCTTCCGGCGATTTCTGCATCATGCCTTCAAATACTTCGCCTTTGTCGCACGCCGAGCCGACTAACAGGCCTTCTCTGTGCTTTTCCAGCTGTGACCGCGGAATTCTCGGCACCCTGTAAAAATAGTTGATGTGTGAAAGTGAAACGAGTTTGAACAGGTTTTTTAAGCCTGTTTCGTTTACCGCCAAAAGTGTCGCATGATAAGGTCTTGAGCGCTGATACGCATTCGACTGCCCCATGTTTTCATTGAGCTGGTCATGATACAAAATATTTTTTTCAGCCGCGTCTTTAAGCATTTTCACGAGGAGATAGCCCGTCGCTTCCGTATCATAAATCGCCCTGTGGTGCTGCGTGAGCTCGATATCGAACTTTTTACAGAGCGTATTCAGTCTGTGGTTTTTGAACTCAGGGTAGAGAAAACGTCCAAGTTCCAGCGTATCGATGACAGGGTTTTGCGCTTTTTCGGTTTTCAGAAGCCGCTTATAGGCGACATTGATGAACCCCATGTCAAAACTCGCATTGTGGGCGACAAGCGTGTGGTCTCCGATCCATTCCTTAAAATCCCTGATCACTTCTTCAACATCTGGTGCGTCTTTGAGCATATCGTCCGTAATTCCCGTCAGCTCAATGATGGTAGCTGATAAAGGACGATGCGGGTTAGCAAACCTTTCAAAACGCTCGATGATTTCCCCGCCTTTTACTTTTACAGCGGCCAATTCGATGATCGTATCGTATACCGCGGACAGCCCCGTCGTTTCGACGTCAAATACGACATAGGTTTCCTCTTCTAAAAGACGGTGCGCGGGGTTGTAAGCGATCGGCACGCCGTCATCTACGAGATTCGCTTCAAGGCCGTAGATCATTTTCACGCCGTGTTTTTTGCTTGCCGCATACGCATCCGGAAACGACTGTACGACGGCGTGATCCGTAATTGCGATGGCGGAATGGTTCCATTTTTTCGCCTGTTCGACAAGCTTGCCGATGCTTGTAACGGCATCCATTTGGCTCATCGGCGAATGAAGGTGAAGTTCAACCCGTTTTTCGTCATCCGGTGCGGTATCTTCGCGCGTTTTCGCTTTGATTTCATTTACATCGTTGGCGATCATAACTAAATCGCGGACGAACGTGTCGTTTTGAATGCTTCCCCGCGCCTTGACCCACATCCCTTTTTTCAAGGATTTCATCAGGTTTGCGTCCTCTTTCTCGCGGGCGAACATTTTGATGAGGATGCTGTTCGTATAATCTGTGATTTTAAAGATGCAAAGCGTTCTGCCGCTCTTGAGCTCCCTTGTTTCAGCATCAAACACATACCCTTGAACCGTAATTCTCCGCTCTTCATCCATGATGCTGTCAAGCGTCCTGATTTCTTCCGTGTCTTTGATCGGATAGCCGATTTGCAGCGGCCCTTGCGGCGCCTCATCTTCAGCGCTTTCTTTATCCTGCTTTTCCATTTCGATTAAGGCCTGAAGGGCGCGTTCCTTGTCTTCAGCCAGCTTTTGTTCTCTGAATTTCTGAATCTCTTGATCTGATACGAAAATTTCAGTCTCGAGCTGAAGCTCGGGAAACCCGAACGTCCGGTAGCTTGCCTGAATGAGTGAAGCGTATTTTTTCTTCAGTGCCGAAGCTTCTGTATCTGTTTTCGTTTTCAGTACGAGTTTGTTCCCTGAAAGTTTAGGCTTTTGCTCATTCAAAAGCGTTAAAATCGGCGGAGAAATGCCGTCTAATTCTTGAATGCAGCGCGTCCAGTAGTCCTGGATGAGCCGCTCGTCCACCGTCCGGTCTTCGGCTTCGATTGAGCATGTCACTTGTGCAATATGGGAAAAGGTGCGTGTCAGCTGGTGATGAAACCGTTCGAAAACCTGATACGGCAGCACGGCTTTAAATTGAAAGTGGAAATGCCAGGTCTTCTTGTTTTTATGAACGGTAAGCTTGATGATCTGCCCGCCTTCAAGATGGCGGATTACTGTATCTTCGGTAAAATTCAGCTGCTGCAGAAGAATTTGAAACTGTCTTCTGTTGACAGAAAGCTGGTCTTCCAAGACAGATTCCTCCCTAAAAGAAAATCATAATGGAAGGTACCTCAGGGATTCCCGAGGTACCTTCCTTTACATTAGTGTAACACGTTTATGAATGTGAAGATAAGCTCTTGATTTGCTTTTCGATGAAGTCTGAAAGCTCGCCGGCTGCGACTTCAAAAGTCTCCCCGGTTTTGCGGATCTTCACTTCGACAATGCCTTCGTCAGCACGCTTTCCGACCGTGATACGGATCGGAAGGCCGATGAGATCGGAGTCCGCAAATTTTACGCCGGCCCTCTCAGCCCTGTCGTCAAATAAAACGTCATAACCCTTCTCTTTACATTCGCCGTATAATCGTTCAGCAAGCTCGGCCTGTGCGTCATTTTTCATGTTGAGCGCGAGAATGTGAAGGTCATACGGGCTCACGCTCAGCGGCCAGATCAGGCCTTTCTCGTCGTGATGCTGTTCGACGATGGCGGAAAGCGTCCGTGAAATACCGATTCCGTAGCAGCCCATCAGCATCGGTTTGGCGCGGCCGTTTTCGTCAAGGAATGTCGCATCCATCGCTTCTGAATAGCGGGTGCCGAGTTTGAATACCTGTCCGACTTCGATTCCCTTTGCAAAGCGGATCGTCCCTTTGCCGTCAGGGGACGGATCTCCCTCCTGGATGAATCGGAGGTCAGCGTATGTGACATTGCCCGCATCGCGGCTGATATTGACGTTTTGATAATGGTAGTCAGCTTTGTTCGCGCCTGCGGCTGCATTTGCCATCGCTTTTACGGCGAAATCGGCGTATACCTCGATGTCCGGGTTAAGGCCTATCGGTCCGACAAAGCCCGGCTCTGTCCCGATGACCAATTGGACTTCTTCAGCGCTTGCGAATTCGATCGTTTGCGCGTTCAGCAGATTTTTCACCTTAATATCGTTCACTTCATGATCCCCTCTTGTCAAGACGAGGACGAAGCGGTCGTCCGCCTTCAGCAGCATCGATTTGATGCAGTCTGACGGGGATACATGTAAAAATCCGGCAAGCTCTTCAATCGTTTTCACGCCTGGCGTATGGACTTCCTGGAGCTCTTTCATGTCTTCGTTTTTGGCTTCAGCGGATTCCAGCACTTCTGCCATTTCGATGTTGGCAGCATATGACGACTGATCTGAATAGGCAATCGTATCTTCCCCGACATCGGATAGCGCCATGAATTCATGCGTGTCCTTTCCGCCCATTGCGCCGGAGTCGGCGATAACCGGCCTGAAATTCAATCCGCATCTCGTAAAGACGTTCATGTAAGCCTGATACATATCGTTGTATGTCTTATCAAGGCTTTCAGCAGATGAATGGAAAGAATACGCGTCTTTCATGATGAATTCGCGGCCTCTCAGCAATCCGAAACGCGGACGCTTTTCATCGCGGAATTTGGATTGGATCTGATAGAGGGTCAGCGGAAGCCGCTTGTACGATTTGATTTCGTCCCGTACGATGCTTGTGATGACCTCTTCGTGTGTGGCGCCGAGCGCAAATTCGCGGCCGTGGCGGTCTTTCAGCCTCATCAGCTCAGGTCCGTATGTATACCATCTTCCGGATTCCTGCCAAGTTTCAGCCTGCTGCAGCGCCGGCATCAGCATTTCAACCGCGTTGATGTTTTCCATCTCTTCGCGGACGATGGCCTGAATCTTTTGAATTACTTTATTGGCAAGGGGCATATAGCTGTATACGCCGCTCGTATTTTGTCGGATAAAACCCGCTCTGAGAAGGAGCTGATGGCTTTTCGCCTCCGCATCAGCCGGCACTTCCCGGAGCGTCGGAATTAGAGTCCTGCTCTGTCTCATTTCGTTCGCACCTCATTTATGTCAATTGGTTACTTTTTATTCATTTTTATAAAAATAAACGCTGGATGTCGTTCCATGTAACGACAAGCATCAACAGCATCAGAAACGCCACGCCGATGAATACGACAAATGCTTCTTTTTCCCGGTTGATCGGCTTTCCGCGGACCGCTTCAATCAACAGAAACAACAGCCTTCCGCCGTCCAAAGCCGGAATCGGCAGGAGGTTGACAATCCCGAGGTTAATGCTTAAAAAGGCTGCAAGCTTCAGCAGGTTGATGATACCCGTTTTCGCCACTTGCTCTGTCATATCATAGATGCCGACAGGTCCAGCCAGCATATCGATCGAAAACTGGCCCGTCACGATTTTGCTTAGGCTTGTGACGATGTTCTGCGCCACAGCGACAGTTTCGGTCGCGCCGTATGAAATCGATGTTAACATGCCTTTTTGCACAGGGTTATAAGCGCCGAATCTGCCGACGGTTTCTTTCCCCGATTTGACCGATTCAGGGGTCACATATTTCGTCATCTTGACATTGTCGCGCGTCAGAACGACCTTCAGTTCCTTTTCCGGATGCTCCCTGACCGTGTTGACAATATCGGTCCACGAAGACATTTTTTCTCCGTTGATCGTCTGGATGCGGTCTCCTTCCTTGAGTCCGGCTTCAGCTGCACGTCCGTTGTCGATCAGCTTTCCGAGCACCGGCTCATCTGAAGGCACGCCCTGCATCAACCCGAGCATGACGAGAATCACGTAAGCCAGAATAAAATTCATGATCGGACCGGCTGCAATTGCTTTGATTCGCTGCCAGACCGTTTTCGAATGAAATTGGCGGTTGTACGGTGCAACCTGCACTTCTTCCCCGTCGACGATGAAAAATGACGTTTCACTGACGGAAAAGGAAACGAGCTGATCCTCATTGCCTTGCTCATAGCCGGAAATTCTCATCTGGTGCTCCAAATCGGCCTCTTCGACTTCGATGACCAATGCATCAGGATATTTTTCTTTTTGATTTAAAATGATTTTCTCGACTTTATTTTCTTTGTTGAACAAAAGCCCGACCGTATAACCCGGCTTCACCTCGACCATTTCGGGATCTTCGCCGGCCATCCGGACAAAGCCGCCGATCGGAAACAGGCGGATCGTATAGACGGTCTCATTTTTCTTAAACGAAAAGATCTTCGGGCCGAAGCCGATGGCAAACTCCCGGCACAGGATCCCCGCTCTTTGGGCAAGGATTAAATGGCCCAGCTCATGGAAAAAAACGAGCGTTCCAAAAATGAGAATAAAAGCTATCACAGTATTCACGGACATACCACCTTATGTGAGTAATGTTTGGACAAACCTTCTGGCATCTTTGTCCACTTCACGGATCTCCTGAAGGCTAGGTTTTGCAATCGCCTGATGACGTTCCAATGCTTTTTCGATGATGTCTTCGATTTCCAAAAAGGTAATCCTGCCTGACAGAAACGCTGCAACGGCTTCCTCGTTGGCCGCATTTAAAACGGTCGGCATTGTACCGCCTATTTTGCCTGATTCATATGCGAACTGTAAGCAGCGGAACCTTTCAACATCAGCTTGGGCAAAATTCAGCTGGCCGATCTCCCACAGCTCGAGAGATTTCGCTTCTTCAAACGGCAGGCGCTTCGGATAGCTGAGCGCGTATTGGATCGGCACTCTCATATCGGGGGTGCCGAGCTGGGCGATGACGCTTCTGTCATGAAACTCGACCATTGAATGGATGATGCTTTCCTTGTGCAGCAGAACATCGATCTGTTCGTACGGCAGGTCGAAAAGCCAGTGCGCTTCTATGACTTCGAGTCCTTTATTCATCATTGTAGCCGAATCGATCGTAATTTTTGCACCCATCGACCAATTTGGATGGTTGAGGGCTTCCTCGACCGTTACGCCTTCCAGCTCTTTTCTCGTTCTGTCTCTGAAACTTCCGCCCGAAGCCGTGATGACGAGGCGCTTGATCTGTTTCGGATTTTCGCCCTGGAGGCATTGAAAAATCGCAGAATGCTCGCTGTCGACGGGCAGCAATGGAACATCGTATTGTTTTGCATGTTCTTTCACTATATGTCCGGCTGTCACAAGAGTTTCCTTATTTGCAAGCGCAATTGTTTTTTTATGCTCTATCGCCTTTAACGTCGGAATAAGTCCGACGCTTCCGACAAGAGCGTTGACGACGATATCCGCTTCCGGGAAAACAGCCGCTTCCATTAAAGCTTCTTCCCCGACTCCCGTTTGAAAGGAGTAGGAAAAAGAAAGCTGTTTTAATTTTTTATATGTACGCTCATCACCGGCGGCTACGTATTTCGGTTTAAACATTTCGATGATCTCAGCCGCTTTTTCTACATTTTTGCCAAACGTCATCGCCGCAAGACGAAATTTATCGCCGTGCGCTTTTATGACATCAAGCGTCTGTTCCCCGATGGAGCCTGTCGCCCCCAAAAGACATATGTTCTTCAAAATTGCCGCACCTCTGTTTCTTTCTAGCTATCAGTACTTCTCTATCATAGCCCGAACGGCTGAAAAAGAACAAGCAAGAAGTATAAAACCGGCATGACAAATAAAAAGCTGTCAAAGCGGTCGAGCATTCCGCCGTGTCCGGGAAGAATCCGTCCGGAGTCTTTCACCTGGTAATGCCGCTTGAACGCAGATTCGGCCAAATCGCCGAGCTGCCCGACGATCGACAAAAGCACGGTGATCAAAAACACGAATAAATACGAATGCGGAAAGCCTGTTGCGGCCTGGTAAACGGCCGAAAAGACGACAGCCGTCAAAATGCCTCCCCAAAAGCCTTCAATCGTTTTGTTGGGGCTGATCTCAGGCCAAAGCTTGCGCTTACCGAGGGCCTTTCCGATAAAATAAGCGCCCGAATCCGTCGACCAGACGACGCCGATCGCAAAAAATACATAGCTGAGACCGATGCTTCTGATTTCGATAAAATAATAAAAACCGAATCCGATATAGATTGCAGCCAAAGCAGCAAAAGCCGCTTCATCAAAAGAAAACGAGTTTTTGCTGAGGACCGTATAAGAAAGCAAGAGCAGCACGGCCAAAAACACGGTTTCCCCTTTCGTGACGGTGATATCCACGGTTCCGCCAAATTGAGCCGGGACTAATAAAATCATGAGCAGCAAGAGGCTTATGATGCCCGGGGGGCTCAAAAGCTTCATGCCTTTCATTCTCAAAAGTTCAAATAGGGCCAATATGCCCATCGCGTAGACCAGCAAGGTGAACGGCAGCTCGCCCAAAATCACGAGCGGCAAAAAAATCGCCGCTGCCAGAACACCCGTCAATATTCTCTGTTTCATCTGCACCATCCTCTAAATTCCGCCAAACCTTCTCCCTCGACGTTGATACTCTCCGATGGCCTGTAGGAAATGAACTTCTTTAAAATCAGGCCACAGAACATCGGTGAATAAAAACTCGCTGTACGCAAGCTGCCAGAGCATGAAATTGCTCAGCCTGATCTCGCCGCTTGTCCGAATCAGCAAATCGGGATCCTGCAGCGATTCGGTCATTAAATAATCGGAAAACAGCTTTTCATCGATTTCTTCAATGTCGAGCGTCCCTTTTTTTGCTTCCTCGGCGATTCTTTTGGCAGCATTTGCGATTTCCGCACGTCCCCCGTAGTTCAATGCAAAGTTAAGAATAAGTCCGTCATTGTGCTCCGTATCGCTGATGGCTTTTTCCACAGCGCGGATCGTATGAGGGGGCAGACCGTTCTTATCACCGGTAATGCGCACCTGAACATTCTCTTCCACCAATTCAGGAAGATACGTGCCCAAAAATTCTTCAGGCAGCTTCATCAGAAAATCAACCTCAAGCTTTGGACGTTTCCAGTTTTCAGTAGAAAAAGCATACAAAGTCAATGCTTTGACACCAAGTTCGCTTGCAAGCTTTGTTGTCTCCCTGACTACCTTCATGCCTTCATGATGGCCCGCGATGCGGGGCATGGCACGTTTTTTTGCCCAACGGCCGTTTCCGTCCATAATAATGGCGATATGTTCAGGAATTTCTCCCTTTAATATATTTTCTTTTGTGTAAGATTCATTGGAAGCAACCGAATGCTGGTTCTTCCAATTTTTGAGTATATTGAGCATGAGATTCCTCCATCACCCAAAAGGTTGCTTTCCTGTGATATCCTGCTAGATAACAACAGTATTAACAAAAAAACCCCCTGTAAACATGAGAGGGTCTTTTCACTATTATCTATTGTACAGAGTTTTTCATTAAACTTCCATGATTTCTTTCTCTTTATCTTTTGTGATCTCATCGATTTTTGACACGTATTCATCTGTCAGTTTTTGCACGTCTTCCGTTGAAGAACGCAGTTCATCCTCAGTCATTTCACCATTTTTCTCTAATTTTTTCAGATCGTCGTTTGCATCGCGGCGGATGTTGCGGACGGCGACTTTCGCATCTTCAGAATATTTTTTGACGAGCTTGACGAGCTCTTTTCTGCGCTCCTCTGTTAAAGGAGGAATCGTGATGCGGATAATGCTGCCGTCGTTTGTCGGAGTCACGCCCAAATCGGCTTTTTGAATCGCTTTTTCGATGTCTCCGAGCGCCGTTTTATCATACGGTGTGATGACGAGCATGCGCGCTTCAGGCACAGTAATGGACGAAAGCTGGTTTAAAGGCGTTTGCGCTCCGTAGTATTCGACCGTTACTTTATCCAACAGCGACGGATTCGCACGTCCGGCACGGACTGTGGCAAGTTCGCGCTGGTATGCGGCCACGGCTTTTTCCATGCGTTCTTTTGTTTCATTCATCACTTGATTTGACACGTTATTTCCCCCTTACGATTGTTCCGATTGGTTCGCCGAACACGGCTTTTTTAATATTTCCTTCTTCCATAATGGAAAAGACGATCAGCGGGATGTCGTTATCCATGCACAGTGAAGAAGCAGTCGAATCCATGACGGCCAAACCGTCTTTCAATACGTCGAGATATGACAGTTGTTCATATTTTACGGCCGTTTCGTCAGTCCTTGGATCGGCATTGTACACGCCGTCGACATTATTTTTGGCCATCAAAATGACGTCGGCTTCAATTTCAGCCGCTCTTAGCGCAGCTGTCGTGTCCGTAGAAAAATACGGATTGCCTGTACCGGCAGCGAAAATGACGACACGCTTCTTTTCAAGATGGCGAATCGCTTTTCTTCTTATGTATGGCTCAGCGACCTGCCTCATTTCTATCGATGTCTGCACCCTTGACTGAACGCCGAGTGTTTCAAGGCTGTCTTGAAGGGCGAGGGAATTCATGACAGTTGCAAGCATTCCCATGTAATCTGCCGTCGCGCGATCCATTCCCAGATCGCTTCCGGTTTTTCCGCGCCACAGGTTGCCTCCTCCGACAACGACTGCAACTTCAACGTCAAGCTCGGCGATTTCCTTCACCTGCTTGGCGATGGACTGGATCACGGTCGGGTTGATGCCGCTTCCCTGCTCACCCGCAAGCGCTTCTCCGCTAAGCTTTAATACGATACGATTATACTTTGGTTTTTCCATAATAACCTCCAAGTGCATGCTTGCCGTTATTTATTATGCAAGAGAAAAAAAGGTTTGTAAACTGTTTTAAAAATAGGGACACAGTCAGTGTCCCTTATTTTCCTTGAAAAGATCGTGCCGAACTGCTTTGGCAAGCGCTTTTCAGTCTTATTTTTTCACTTGGTTCATAACTTCTTCAGCAAAGTTTTCTTGGCGTTTTTCGATTCCTTCTCCGACTTCGTAGCGGACGAATGTTTCAACGGTTGCGTTTTTCGCGCCGACAACCTGCTTCACTTTTTCATCAGGGTTTTTCACGAACGCCTGATCCAGGAGGCAGATTTCTTCGAAGTATTTGTTCAGACGGCCTTCAACCATTTTAGCGACGATGTTTTCAGGCTTGCCTTCTTGAAGAGCTTGCTGAGTCAAAATTTCGCGCTCGTGTTTTGCTTCTTCCTCAGACACTTGGTCACGGGAGATGTAGCGAGGGTTGATAGCCGCAATGTGCATTGCGATGTCTTTCGCAGTCTCTTCGTCAGTTGTGCCGTTTAGAACGGTCAGCACGCCGATTTTTCCGCCCATGTGCAGGTATGAACCGAATGCAGCGTCATCGCCTTTTGTAAGCACAGCGAAGCGGCGAAGCGTAATTTTTTCTCCGATTTTTGCAACGGCGCTCGTAATGTATTCTTCAACAGTTGAACCGTTTGCCATTTTTTGCGCCATAGCTGTTTCAAGGTTTTCAGGCTTTTCGGCAAGAATATGATCAGCCAGGTCGTTTAGAAGCGCTTTGAAGCCTTCGTTTTTCGCAACGAAGTCAGTTTCAGAGTTCACTTCCAAAATCACGCCTGTGTTGCCTTCTGTTTTCACGAGCGTCAGACCTTCAGCAGCGATGCGGTCAGCTTTTTTCGCCGCTTTTGCAATTCCTTTTTCTCTGAGAAGGTCGATTGCTTTGTCCATGTCGCCGTCAGTTTCAGTTAACGCTTTCTTGCAGTCCATCATGCCTGCACCGGTTTTTTCGCGAAGCTCTTTTACCATTTGTGCACTAATTGCCATTTTGATTTCCTCCTTATGATTCAACAAATTATGTAAATTGTCATTTGGTGAAAAAAAAGGTGATAAAAGGCAGTTCCCCCTTATCACCTTTTGATCAGGTTAAGCAGTTGTCGTTTCAGTTGTTTCTGCTTCTTTCTCTTCTGTTTCAGCTGCTGTTTCTTCACCTTGCTTCGCTTCCAAAATCGCATCGGCCATTTTAGAAGTAAGCAATTTGACAGCGCGGATCGCGTCGTCGTTCGCAGGGATGACAACGTCGATTTCATCAGGGTCGCAGTTTGTGTCGACGATTCCGATGATCGGAATGTTCAGCTTGCGCGCTTCAGCAACAGCGATGCGCTCTTTGCGAGGGTCGATGATGAACAGCGCGTCAGGAAGTTCTTTCATGTCTTTGATTCCGCCAAGGAATTTTTCAAGACGCTCTAATTCTTTTTTCAATTGAACGACTTCTTTTTTAGGAAGCACGTCAAATGTGCCGTTTTCTTGCATTTTTTCGATATCTTTAAGGCGTTTGATACGCTTTTGGATCGTTTCAAAGTTTGTTAATGTACCGCCGAGCCAGCGTTGGTTGACATAGTACATTCCAGAACGTTCCGCTTCTTCTTTAACAGAGTCTTGTGCTTGCTTTTTCGTACCGACGAAAAGGATTTTTCCTCCGTCAGCTGCAAGGTTTTTCGTAAAGTTGTATGCTTCCTCAACTTTTTTGACCGTTTTTTGAAGGTCGATGATGTAGATTCCGTTACGCTCCGTGAAGATGTAACGTTTCATTTTTGGGTTCCAACGGCGAGTTTGGTGACCGAAGTGAACACCAGCTTCAAGCAATTGCTTCATAGAAATGACTGACATGTGATTTCCTCCTAATATAATGGTTTTTTCCTCCGCTTAGGTCATTTTTATGCAGGACTAACGCGCACAGCGCGATAGCACCGCTTGCATAAATCGTTAAGCGTGTGTAATTAACACCACGAATTAATATAACATAAGCTTCCCGGACAATCAAGAATCGTTTTTCAGCTTTCCGCGAAATTTTAACAAAAGCTCGATTTCGGTTTTTCCGCTTTTCAACTGCCTTGCAATATCTTCGGGTGAATAGCCCTCTTCATGCAGTGCGACGGCTTTTTCTTCAAAGGAAACCGCTTCGCCCGTTTGTTCCTGATTCAGGACATCTTCTTTTCTTTCCACTTCATCAATCATCGATTCGATGTGAAGCGGCAGATCGTCCGCGTCTTTTGCTCCAGGGCGGTCGGCGGCGGCTTCTTCCGGGGCGGCCGGACGGTGTTTTTCCGCTTGCTGCACTTCGTGTTCCCCGGCTTGCTGCAGCTGGCTGACGAGCCTTTCATTTTCGTCTTTCAGCTCCATCAGAAATGCGGTCAGCGTATTCTCTGTTTCTTCCAATAGCTGTTTTTGATTTTTTTCGGCCTCTTTAAAAGCGCTGAGCCGCGTGTAAAGGATGATGACGAAATAGATCAGTATACCGTGGAGCATAAAGCTCGTAATCCATAATATTGTTGACATTTTTTTCACTCGCTAACCATGGATTTTAAAAGGTTCTTAAAAAACGCTGCCGGCAAAGCCAGCAGCTAAGATTATTGTACCACTTTATCAAGAAGGTGCTTTAGTTTATAAAGCGCCTTGGAGTGAATCTGCGAAATGCGGGAGGTCGATAAATTCAGAATCTGTCCGATTTCAGTCAGCGTCAGCTCTTCTTTATAAAATAAGCTGATGACAAGCTGTTCTTTTTCGGAAAGCTCGCTGATTTTTTCGGAAAGCTGGGATATCAGTTCGTCTTTGATCATCTTTTCTTCAGGAGTGCTCGTTTTGTCGTCCCTGATCATGACCTGGACATTCTCCCCGTCTTCATGGTCGTGAAGCTTTTCATCAATGGAAAGGAGATTTGCAAAAAACCCCTCATTGATTGTCGTCACGACATCCTGTTCTGTCATTCCCAATTCAGCCGCGATTTCGCTCGGTGATACGTTTCGCAAGTAGCGCTGTTCAAGCTTTTCAATCGCCGCTTCGACTTTTTTCGTTTTTTCCCGGGATGTTCTCGGAAGCCAGTCCTCTTTTCGAAGGCCGTCGATAATCGCGCCCCTGATTCTGAAAGAAGCGTATGTATCGAATTTCAGATCCCTTCCCGGATCGAATTTTTCAAGGGCATCATACAAACCCAGCATGCCGAGGCTCACCAGATCATCTTTATGTACGGACTTTGGCAAGCCGACGGCGATCCGGCCGACGTGGTATGTGACAAGCGGCATATAGCGGCGGATCAAATCATCGCCGGCCTGAGGATCTTTCCATTCTTTCCACCGCGACCAAAGCTCTTGATCTTCGTAGTTCAAGGATTGCATCGTTATCCCCCTAAATTGCTTATTAAATCGTCGTTATACCTTGTTTCACAGTGCGGATGACAAGCTCCGCAGTCTGCGGATCAAACTCGATGGTCCTTCCGCTGTTTCCGCCTGTATCCTCGCTTACAATCGGAATGTTCAAGAGAGATAGATGTTTTTTTATCGCCAACACGTTTCTTGGCCCGACTTTCATCAAATCATTCGTCATTTTAAATTTAAACATTTCGGCTCCTCCGGCCATCTTCGCTTTCAGGGCGAATTTGCGGCAGCCGGCTTTAAGCAGCATGTCAACCGTTGATGCAACAGCCGTGTCCGCGTATTTTGCCAGATTGATATCCGGGGTCTTTGAAAGGGAAGAATCGGGAAGCATGACATGGACGAGTCCGGCTGTTTTCGCTTCCAGATCGTAAAGCACAAGCCCGACGCACGAGCCGAGCCCGGATGTTCTGATGCGGTCCGGAGTGCGGACAATCTTCACATCTGCAATGCCCACCCTGATAATAGTAGTCTCTTTTTCTATCATTTTCATAGCGCTGCACCCAATGTCCGGAAGAGCTTTTCAAACGAATCATAGTCAGGCAAAAGGAAAAGGTGCGCATTTACCTTCCGGTTGTGCTCTTCGTCAAAAATGGAGTTGTCAATGACGATCACTTGGTCCCCGATTTGGCTGAGCTCGATCAGCCCTTCGCTGATGACGGCTCCGAACATATCAAGCGTAAGTTCGGGAACGCTCGGATACATTTGCCGGTTTGTCAAATCGGCGAGAGCCGTCAAATAAGACCCCGCCATAATGTTGCCCAGTTCATGAAGGGCGGAGGCACCGATATCATCAGGCGTCATGCTGTCGATCTCGAATTCCGGATTGCCGACAAGCTCCCTGATTAACTGCTCCGCCTCTGAAAAAGGCATGATAACGAACATGGAGCCCGGAAAATCCCCCTCCATCCTTAAAAAAATACTGGCGACAGGAAGGTCTGCTCCGCCGAAGAAGTTCACCAGTTCATCAAATGACAGCAGCTTGACAAACGGCACTTCCATCTCGATTTTCCTGTTGAGCAACTGGGCCAAAGCTGACGCCGAATGACCGGCTCCAATGTTTCCTACTTCCCGCAAAATATCAAGATGCTGTTCTGTAATTCCCTTAAATATGCTCATCTCTCTACCTACTTCTTCGCGTTTTCTGAAGCTGCAGAAAGGCTGGACTTCCTGTTTAATACGGCTTCAGAGTCAATTAGATTAAGAAGTCTGGAGCCTTGCTTCACAATGCCTTTTATCCATTGCCTGCCGTCTTTCCCGACCGTTTCGGGAGCTGATTCGATCTCGTGCTCTTCGACAGTGATAACGTCGTTTGCTTCATCTACGACCCAGCCGACTTCGATGTCCTGATAGGTAATGATGATAATTCTCGTTTCATCCGTAATGTCATCACCGGGCGCCCCGATCCGCTTTCTTAAATCGATGACAGGCGTGACGACGCCCCTTAAATTGATGACGCCGCAAATATACGGTTCAACTCCAGGAACCCTTGTAGGCTGCTGCCACTTTTCGATCGACATGACTTCTGAAACGGATATGGCATATTCTTTATGATTCACTTTGAATACAATCATTTTTTCACCGGTGGTAGTCTGTGTGGTCAAGAGGATCGCTCTCCTTTCGCTATCTCTATTTAATAAGGGCGTTGCAATCAATGATCAGCGCGACTTGTCCGTCTCCAAGGATCGTCGCTCCTGATATTGCAAAGACGTTTGTCAAATAATCGCCAAGCGATTTTAGGACGACTTCCTGCTGGCCGATGAAAGAGTCGACGACAAACGCGGTCAGCTTGTCTCCCTTTTTCACGACGATGACATGGAGCTGGTCGAGATCGTCTGATGAATCCTCAACGTTAAACTCTTCTTTCAGGTAAACCACCGGTACGATATGGCCCCTGAAATCAATCACTTCGCGGTCGTGTGTCAGAAGAATGTCTTTCTTATCGATGACGGCCGTTTCTATAATAGAAGAAATCGGAATCGCGAACGTTTCTTTTTCAAGCTTGACGAGAAGCACAGAGATGATCGACAGCGTCAGCGGAAGCTGGATTGAAAACAGCGACCCTTCCCCTTCGGTTGATTTGATGCTGACAGATCCGCCCAATGATTCAAGCTTGCTTTTGACGACATCCAGGCCGACGCCGCGGCCGGAAATATCCGAAATCTGATCCGCGGTCGAAAATCCCGGCGCAAAAATGAGCGCATCGATTTCATGATCTTCAATCGTTTCCGCATCACGTTCAGAAATGACATTTCGCTCTATCGCTTTTTCAAGCACTTTTTTGCGGTTGATGCCCGCTCCGTCATCTTCAACCTCGATAAAGACGTGGTTTCCGCTGTGGTATGCTTTCAGCCGGACGTGTCCTGTTTCAGGCTTTCCGTTTTTCGCTCTGACTTCAGGGGCTTCGATTCCGTGGTCAAGGCTGTTTCGCAGCAGATGGACAAGCGGATCGCCGATTTCATCGATCACTGTCCGGTCAAGCTCTGTATCCGCTCCGAAAATGGAAAGCTCGATTTTTTTGTTCAGCTCTTTCGTCAGTTGGCGGACCATGCGCGGAAAACGGTTGAATACGGTTTCGACAGGCACCATTCTCATATTGAGGATGATCGATTGGAGATCTCCGGAAATTCGTGTCATCCGTTCGACGGTTTCCGTTAATTCGCCATGGTCAAGCTCTTTTGCAATCTGCTCGAGACGGCCTCTGTCAATGACAAGCTCTTCAAAGA
This sequence comes from Bacillus sp. JJ675, assembly GCF_036963165.1. Lineage (NCBI taxonomy): Bacteria > Bacillati > Bacillota > Bacilli > Caryophanales > Bacillaceae > Bacillus > Bacillus sp. JJ675. The sequence continues at coordinate 30,088 of NZ_JBALMR010000042.1, forward strand.
GGTTCATCAGTGAATCGAGGCGGTCAATGTTGACGCGGATCGTTTTCGTTCCGCCGCCGGCCGCAGGTTTTGCCGGTTCTTTTTTGTCATTTGCCTGTTTTGCCGGCTTTTCCGGTTTTTTCTCCGGCTGTTTCGGAGCTGCTTCTTTTTCGGCGCCCTCCTTCTCCTCTTCAGGTGCTGCAGCATCGATTTTCAGCTCAGTCACTTCGACCTTTTCAATTTCTGAGACGCCGTTAATTTTATTGAAAATATCCTGTTCATTGTGTTTGCTTAAAAAACAAATTACAAATTCGGAGTCAAAGTCTTCGGCTTCCAGCACTTCCGTTTCCGGAATGGTTTGGACGACTTCGCCGATTTCATTCAGCTGTTCAAACACCATGTAGACGCGGACGCCTTTAAGCAAGCAATCCTCTTTAAGAGAAACGGTGATTTCATAGCATTTAAAGCCCTGTTCTTCCGCCTCTGCAATGACGGTTCTTTGGAACTCGTCATAGGACCATTTCGATTTGGAAGGTGCCGCTTCAGGGGCTTCGGCCGCTGCCGCCGTTTCCTTGCCGGCTCCTGTGACATCAAGCTTGGCGCAGACTTCTGAAACATCCCGTTTTCCGTCGCCGCCTTCGATGATCGAAAGGACGATCGCCTCCAGATCGTCGAGCGCTTCAAACATGATATCCATCCATTCTGACGTAATCGTCATCTCCTCGTTCCGGATGGCATCCAGCACATTTTCTAGGCTGTGCGTCAAATGCGCCATATCTTCATAGCCCATCGTGGCGCTCATGCCTTTTAGCGTATGGGCCGCCCTGAAAATATCGTGGACAAGCTGCAGGTCTGATGGATTTTTTTCGAGCTCGAGCAGTTTTTCATTACAGGTTTGCAAATGTTCTTTACTTTCTTCTATAAAGACGTCTAAATATTGATTCATCTCCATTTAAGTCACGCCCTCTCTTTATTTCGTATACGTCATAATAGCTGCAGCTATTTCGTCAACATGCTTAACATCATTTGCTAGTCCGTTGTTAATGACCGCTTTGGGCATCCCGAAGACGACGCAGGATTCTGCCGACTCGGCGATTACCGGACCCCGCGAATGTCTCAAGAGGCTTTTGACGCCTTCTGTTCCGTCCGATCCCATGCCCGTCATGATCACGGCGATTTTTTCAAAGCCTGTCAGCGTCGACAGCGAGTTGAACAGGTAGTCGACAGACGGTTTGTGGCGGCTGCCTGTGTCCCTGTCATCAAGCGAAATCACAAGTTCGCCGTTTGCAAGGTGCACCGTCATGTTTTTTCCGCCCGGCGCGATATAGACCCATCCGGCTTTTGCTCTCTCGCCGTGTTCAGCCTCCTTTACGGTTACTTCTGAGAGGTAGTTCAGCCTGTTTGCAAGTGAAGCCGTAAACCCCGCCGGCATATGCTGGACAACAAATACAGGCGCCTTCAGCGTACGGGGCAGCTTCGGCAGCACTCTTTGCAGCGCTTTCGGCCCCCCTGTCGATGTACCGATGCAGACCAGCTGTTTGGAAGCCCCGGAAGGAATGAACCGGCCGCCGCTTTTTGCAGCGGGTGTTTGAAGAGGCGCTGGGTGAGGCAAGAGGGCTGAGGCAGGATTTACTTTCGCCCGTCCGGCTGCCAAAACCTTTTCTATCAATTCTTCCCTTACTTTGTATAAATCGAATGAAATCGAGCCTGACGGCTTTCCGACAAAATCGACTGCACCGATCTCCAAACACTCGATGGTAATATCCGCTCCGCGCTGTGTCAGGCTTGATACCATGATGACCGGAAGGGACCTTTTGGCCATGATGTGTTTCAATGTTTCTTTTCCATCCATCACGGGCATTTCGATATCCAATGTGACCACATCCGGGCGGAGCTCCTCGATTTTTTGGAGGGCCTCCTCCCCGTTTCTTGCCGTTCCCGCTACAGCAATCTGTTGATTGGATGTTAAAAACTCGGTGATCATATTTCTCATAAAAGCAGAGTCATCAACGACAAGAACACGAATCATGTAGCATTACCCCTTCTGAAAAATGAAGATAATTTATCAATAAATGACCGGTTTCCTCCCGTCTTCACCGTGCCGCTTTCAAGCAGTGAGTCCGCCAAAAGATAAACCGCGCTGCTCAGCTTGGAGCGCGGATGTCTGATCAAAAACGGCTGCTGCTCGACGACTGCTTTTGACACTAGAGGATCTTCGGGAATCGGTCCGGCGTATTCCAATTTTTGCTGCAAAAATGCGTTCACCGTATTCGAGAGCCGCAAAAAAGCAGAAATTCCGTCTTTCTGGTTCATGCAGCGGTTGACGGCGACCTTCAGCCTGAGCTCCCGTCCGTTTAAAGTCAAATGCTTGATCGCACTGTATGCATCCATAATCGATGTCGGCTCAGGGGTGGTGACGACCAGAATTTCATCCGCTGAAAGGGCGAATGGCAGCTGGTCTTTTGACAGTCCCGCTCCCATGTCAAACACGACAAGGTCGAAATCATTGATGACAGTTGACAGTTCATTCAGAAAAAACGCCCATTTGTCTCTGCTTAATTCGAACATCGTGTTGAGCCCGGTTCCTCCGGAAATATACCGGATGCCTTTCGGGCCCGTTGACAAAGCGCGGTGAATCGGCATTTTGTGATTCAGCACGTCCACGACGGTATAAAGCGCCTGGCGGCCGATCAAGATGTCGATATTGCCCATTCCCACATCAAGATCGATGACAAGAACTTTTTTCCCTTTGTCGGATAATGCCAGCGCCGTATTAAGCGATATGTTCGATTTCCCGACGCCCCCTTTTCCGCTGACAACAGCCAGCGTTTTCGCTTTATTGCGATAGACGGCGGGCGTCCCGGCAAATCGCTCTTCCATTCGCTTTCTCAAGCTTTCTGCCTGATCCATGTTCAACACCCCGTAAGCAATTTGACAAAAGATGCATTTGATACAGAACGAATATCTTCGGGAACGTTCTGGCCGTTGGTAATATAGCCGAGGCCGATCCTCGATTCGGCAAGCAGATTCATGACGCTTCCGAGCGAGTCGGTTTCATCCACCTTCGTTAAAATGAGCTGATCGATCGGAATGCTTGAAAACTGCTTGACGAGCTCTTTCATATCTTCGTATTTGCTTGTGGCGGACAAAACGAGAAACGCCTGAATCCCCCGCTCAAACGGAATGATTTCCTTCAGTTCCCTGACATATTGCCCGTCTTTAAAATTGCGGCCCGCCGTATCGATAAACACATGATCGAAATCGGCGAATTTTTGCTGGGCCGTTTTAAATTCTTCTTTCGTATAGCACACTTCAAGCGGTGCATTTAACAGTTCGGCATACGTTTTCAATTGCTCAACCGCGGCGATCCGGTACGTGTCCGTTGTAATGAAGGCGATCTTCTTTTGCTTCTCAAGCACCGATGAGGCGGCAAGTTTGGCAAGCGTCGTCGTTTTGCCGACGCCGGTCGATCCAAAAAGGACGATATATTTCGAACGGATCGCCGCATTTTCTTCCGGATTTTCCGGAAGAAGCTCTGCTAAAATCTCGGTTACACGGCGAAGCGCTTTGTCATCCGTCCATTGTTCCCCCGCCTGGAAGGACGTGCTGAGCAGCCTGCTCAACGCTTTCGTCCGGATCGCTTGCGATACCCCTTGTTTCGCCAGGAGCCTGTCTGTTTGTTTTAAAGGCTCCGGCAGCACATCGGCAGGCTGTTCGTGCCGCGTTTCTAAAAGCGCCTTCAGCTCTTTCACCTGGCTTGCAAGCTCAAGCTGCACCGGGTTTTCCGGGAGGAAAGCGGGCTCGCGAAAAGCAGGCTGCACCTGCTGCTGCTTCGTTTTTCTCGTATCGGAAAAGTCCTGATCGACAACGGCGATCACTTCAACGCCCTGTTTTTTGACGAGTCCGAGGAAGCGCCTCATCTGAATCTTTTTGGAGTTTAAGATAACGGCGTCATTTCCAAGCTCGTGTCTAATTTGCTTTGTGGCTTCCTGCATCGAACCGGCTACAAATTTTTTGATTCTCATTGGATATCCACCACTCCGATACTTTGAACTTCTACGTTGGCCTCCAGTTCGTTATATGACAGAACCGGAAGATCAGGGAAATACCGCTCCAAAAGCTGTTTGACGTACATCCTGACCGGCGGTGAACAGAGGAGAATCGGCACTTCCTGCCTTAAGGAAAGCTGCTCGATTTCCCTTGCTACAGATTGAATGATATTGTCCGAGATTGACGGTTCAAGAGATAAATAGTTGCCGTGTTCGGTCTGCTGGATGCCTTCAGCTACCGCCTTCTCAACGCGTCCTGAGCAGGTCACGACCTTCAGCATCTCGTTTTCTTTTGCATACTGTGCGGTAATCTGCTTGGCGAGAGACTGCCGTGCATATTCGGTCAGCATGTCAGAATCCGTCGTCAGTTTTCCGTAGTCAGCCAATGTTTCAAAAATCGTCACCAGATTCCGGATGGATACTTTTTCTTTCAGAAGCTTAGCAAGCACTTTTTGAATGTCGCCGACAGACAGAGGATTCGGCGTCACCTCTTCGACGAGAACCGGATACGATTCTTTCAAATGGTCGATGAGCTGCTTTGTTTCCTGTCTGCCGAGCAGTTCGTGGGCATGCTTTTTCACCTGTTCCGTAATATGGGTTGAGACGACTGAAGCAGGATCGACGACCGTATATCCGAGCATTTCAGCCTGATCCTTTTGAGACTCTGGTATCCATTTAGCCGGAAGGCCAAAGGACGGTTCGACCGTGTCAATCCCCTCGATGTCATCGTCCTCACCCGTCGGGGACATCGCCAAATAGTGGTCAAGGAGAAGCTCGCCTTTCGCCACTTCATTTCCTTTGATTTTCAACCTGTACTCGTTCGGCTGCAGGGCAATGTTATCCCTGATTCTGACGACCGGAATGACGAGTCCGAGTTCGATCGCAAGCTGGCGCCTGATCATGACGATCCTGTCCAAAAGGTCTCCGCCTTGATTCGCATCAGCCAGGGGAATCAGCCCGTAGCCGAATTCAAATTCGATCGGATCGATATCAAGCAGGTGTATGACGCTTTCCGGGCTTTTCAGCTCATCGACTTCGGCTTCTTCCTCTAAAATATCTTCCACTTTCTCCTTCTCTTGACCGGCCTTAGAAAGCATGTAGGCGCCAAAAGCGAGGAGAAGGGCGAGCGGCCCTGTCAAAAGGAGTCCGATCGGCGTGAAAATCCCGAGCGCAAAAATCGTACCGGCTGTCACGTATAAAAGCTTCGGATAGGCAAACAGCTGGCCTGTAATATCCTGTCCGAGGTTGCCGTCCGAGGCGGCTCTCGTGACGACGATACCCGTTGCCGTCGAAATCAAAAGCGCGGGCAGCTGTGATACAATACCGTCCCCCACGGACAGCAGCGTGAAGTGGGATGCGGCTTCCTGAATGGTCATCTGTTTTTGCAGCATGCCGATGACGATGCCGCAAAGCACGTTGATCAGCACGATGATGATCCCTGCGATGGCGTCGCCTTTGACAAATTTGCTGGCACCGTCCATCGCCCCGTAGAAATCCGCTTCGCGCGCGACTTTTTCCCGGCGCGTCCTCGCTTCATGCTCAGTAATCATTCCGGCGTTCAGATCGGCATCAATGCTCATCTGTTTTCCCGGCATGGCGTCAAGCGTAAATCTCGCAGCGACTTCGGAAACCCGCTCAGCCCCTTTTGTAATGACGATAAACTGGATGATGATCAGAATAATAAAGACGACAAGACCGACTAACACATTGCCGCCGACGACGAATGATCCGAACGTCTCAACGACTTTGCCCGCGTCTCCGTTTGAAAGGATCGAGCGCGTCGTTGAAACGTTAAGCCCTAATCGGAACAGCGTCAGCAGCAGCAATAATGAAGGAAAAATCGAAAACTGCAGCGGTTCTTGCATGTTCATTGTGGTGAGAAGCACGATTAACGCAAGAGAAATATTCACGATAATTAAAACGCTCAACAACCATGGTGGAAAGGGTATGATAAGCATTGCCACAATGAGGACAACGCCTGATAAAACTGATAAATCTCTTGCTGACATGCTGTTTCTCTCCTTTTAAAACTGAAAAATTCATATTTTTTGCTTTGCTTTATACACATAAGCCAGGATTTCGGCTATGGCTTTGAAAAATTCTTCCGGTACGGCCTGTTCAATCTCAACCTGATCATAGAGCGCTCTTGCAAGCGGTCTGTTCTCAACCGTCATGACGTCATGCTCTTTTGCAATCTGTCTGATTTTCAGGGCCACCAGATCGACCCCTTTGGCCACGATAAACGGAGCATCCATTTTGTTTTCGTCGTATTTCAAGGCGACCGCATAATGGGTCGGGTTCGTAATGATGACGTCTGCCTTCGGAACCTCCTGCATCATGCGGCGCATCGCCATTTCTTTTTGCTTTTGCTTGATCTTGGATTTGATCAACGGGTCGCCCTCGGTCTTTTTGTATTCGTCTTTGATGTCCTGCTTTGACATCCGAATATTTTTTTCATAATCAAATTTCTGATAGAGGTAATCGAGCGCCGCAAGAAAAAGCAAGGCAACCGCTGCCGACACCCCCATCAAAAAGGAGAGCCAGCCGACATATGACAGAGCTTTTCCGGGGGTCAGCAATGGGGTCCTGAGAATTCCGCCGAAGTTTTGCCACAGGACTGTGAAGGTCACGCTTCCGACGACAACGATCTTTAAAATGGATTTTAATAGCTCAACGATCGCCCTGATGCTGTAAATCCGCTTGAACCCTTTCAGCGGATCCAGTTTAGCAAGATCGGGCTTGACCACCTCAGGCGCGAATAAAAATCCCACTTGCATGTAGTTGCTCAAAACCCCTGAAATGAGAGCCGCAAGCATGATCGGCGCCAAAATCATGCCGGCTTCCAGCGACAGATCCCGAAAAAGTACAGGGATATTGGTCTCCGTCACCTTCATCATGAGCAGATCGTGGTAAAACCTTTCGATGAGACCGAGCAGATGATCCCTCATATACGATCCGAAAAACAGCAGGGACAAAAAGACGATAAACAGCGTAACTGCGGTATTGACGTCCGCGCTTTTGGCAACCTGTCCTTTTTTTCTTGTCTCCCGCCGTTTTTTCGGCGTTGCTTTTTCCGTTTTTTCACCTGAAAAAAATTGCAAATCCAACGTCAGCTTCATCGTGCCACCCCAAGCAAAGTTAGTAGATCTCTCATCGTCCTGACGGCGAATTCGAACACGTTTTGCATCATGCTGAACATAACCGCCATACAGATGATAAGCATGATAAAGGTGACCGCGATTTTCAGCGGAAGACCGACGACAAAGACGTTCAGCTGAGGCACCGTCCTCGCCACGATGCCGAGCGCCAAATCAACCAAAAACAAGCTCGCAACAACGGGTGCAGATAATTGAAAAGCCGTAATGAACATCGTATTGAAGCTTTTCGCGATGAACTCGGCAAACTGCGCGTTTCCAAACGACAGCCCGAGATGGTCAACCGGAATGTACTGATAGCTGTAGTAGATGCCATCGAGCAATAAATGGTGCGCATTCAGGCTCAGCATCAAAAGCAGCGCCATCGTGTATAAAAATTGACCGACTAGCGGGCTTTGCGCCCCCGTTTGGGGATCGATGATGTTTGCCACCGCGAATCCCATCTGAAAGTCGATAAACGATCCGGCAATCTGAACCGCTGACAGCATCATGTAGGCGATGAGCCCCAGAAGAAGCCCGACAAGCGCCTCCTTCATGACAAGCAGCATGTAAAAGCCGTCAACATCAAGGTGGGGAGGCTTTTCGATCGTGCTGAAACTGACAAGCGCAAGAAAAAATGCAAAACCTATTTTATGAATAGCTGGAACTGTCCGATAAGAAAATAGAGGGACCGTTACATAAAATGCCGTGATCCTGACAAACACAAGTAAAAAGGCTGGAATTAATTCAATCATTGACATGTTCAAGCTACCCTGCAAAACGATTTAAATTCGAGAACAGCTCGGTTGCAAAAGACAAAATCGTCGACAGCATCCACGGCCCGAAGATGACGAGTCCCACCAAAACGGCGACAATTTTCGGTATGAATGCAAGAGTCTGTTCCTGTATTTGGGTCGTTGCCTGAAAAACGCTGACGATCAGCCCCACCAGAAGAGCGAGCGCAAGCAGCGGCCCGCTGACGAGCAACGTTACGTACACCGCTCTTTCGGCAATCGATATAACAAATTCCGAACTCATTTTCAGCACCTACTCTAAAAGCTTTCCAGCAAAGATTTAACGATTAAATACCAGCCGTCTACAAGGACAAAAAGCAAAATTTTAAACGGCAGTGAGATCATGACCGGAGGAAGCATCATCATCCCCATCGACATCAAAACACTCGCCACTACCATATCGATAATTAAAAACGGAATAAAAATCATAAATCCCATTTGAAATGCGGTTTTTAATTCCGAGATGATGAACGCGGGCACCATTGTTGAAAGCGGAATGTCATCAATGGAGTCGGGCGTTTTCATCTTCGCGTAATTCATAAACAGCGCCAGATCCTTCTGTCTCGTGTGCTTGCTCATGAATTTCTTGATCGGAGCCTCGGCTTTTGTGTAGGCCTCGTCCAAGCTGATTTTGTTATCCATTAACGGGGTCAGGGCATCTTTGTTAACCTCTGAAAATGTCGGTCCCATAATGAAAAAGGTTAAAAATAATGCGAGTCCGATCAGCACCTGGTTTGGCGGCATCGACTGCGTTGCCAGAGATGTCCGGACAAAAGACAAAACAATGACGATCCTTGTAAAGCACGTCATCATGATCAAAATCCCCGGAGCGATCGAAAACACGGTTAACAGCAGCAGGAGTTTGACGCTGGCGCTGACATTTGCCGCATCGCTTGAATTAAATAAATTGATAAATTCATTCATGTTGATTTTGGCCTTTCTTTCTGCCTTTTGCATGGTTTTGTTTAAGTTCTGCAAGCTGCGCTTTTAACGATTCAGAAAACGAAGGCAGCCCGCCTCGTTTTTGCGCGCCCGGACCTTTGACTTGATCCACCCATTTTTGCCATTCGATCTTGCTGTTCATTGCAGCCTCATGCTGAGCGAGAATTTCTTTTACATCCTGTTCGTCATCGATCTCCTTCAGGAGCTGAATGTTTTCGCCGACACCGACGACAAGCACCCTGTTCCCCACTTTCACCAGCTGTACGGACCTGTTTTGGCCGAGCGGCGCACCGCCGATGTTTTCAACGTACTGAAACGGTTTTAACAGCCGGTTTCGTTTATTCATGAATTTGACCAACGCGTAGATGAGAAAAATCACAAACAGCAAGGCGCCGATCATTTTGACAAAATCAAATATGGAAACGGAAGGAGACGGTGTCTCCGTCCCTTCCTTAAGAGATTTGCTGCTGCTTGTTTTCTCCGTCTTGTCTTTTTCATTTTTCTGACTGTCTTTGCCGGCCCCTTTATCGAACAGCTGATCAACCGTCTTGTCGCCGGATTCCTCAGCATGGGCGGGGGCGGTGTGCAAAGCGAGTAAAAGAGTGAGACAAATGCCGGCTATGAAAATAAGAGATTTTTTCAACAACTTGTACACCCTTTAGCTCAGCGTTTTATTGATCGCTTCCATTACGCGGTCAGCCTGGAACGGCTTGACGATAAAATCTTTTGCTCCGGCCTGGATCGCGTCAATAACCATGGATTGCTGTCCCATTGCAGAACACATAATGATTTTCGCCTGCGGGTCGATTTCTTTGATTTCTTTCAGAGCGGTAATTCCGTCTTTTTCCGGCATGGTGATGTCCATTGTCACCAAATCCGGTGAATGCTCTTTATATTTTTCAACTGCCTGCGCTCCGTCTTGAGCTTCGGCGACCACTTCAAATCCGTTTTTCACCAAAATATCCTTGATCATCATTCTCATAAATGCTGCATCATCAACTACTAAAATCTTGTAAGCCATTGTTTATCTCTCCTTCATCAATCTGTTGTTATCGTAATTTGCTGATTCGTTCAGCCTGGCTTAAAATGTCTGTTACCCTGACGCCGAAGTTTTCGTCGATGACGACGACCTCGCCCTTTGCGACAACCCGCTGGTTGACGAGGATGTCGACGGGTTCACCGGCCAATTTGTCAAGCTCGACGATACTGCCTGTCGACAGCTCCAGCACCTCTTTGACGCTGCGGCTTGTCCTGCCGAGCTCAACCGTCACGGATAAAGGAATGTCCATGAGCATGTCGAGATTGTTCATAGAGGTGCGGCCTTCAGGCTGCGGATCAAACGACGCAAACTCGGCCGGCGTGACTTGTACGGGCTCGGAAACCTTTGCCGTTCCTTGCCTTTTAGGGGCAGGCTCTTGTTTAGGAGCCGCGCTTTGCGGAGCGGCGGCAGGCGCCGGCTGTACCGGAGCAGAAGGTTGTTCATCAGCCTGTACCGGTTCATCTGCAACCTGCGGCTTTGTTAATTCATCTATCAATTCTTTCGCAAACGTAAGCGGGTAAAGCTGCATGATATGGGAATCTATCAGCTCTCCGACTTTCAATCTGAAAGATACTTTAACGAGCGGGTCTTCCTTCGGGATCTGGTCTGTCCCTTCCCCTTCATTCACGTCAAGAAGATCTACCTCAGGCGGTGAGATGTCGATCTTCTTGCTGAAGACGGTCGACATGGAAGTCGCTGCTGATCCCATCATTTGGTTCATGGCTTCCTGAACGGCGCTCAAATGAATTTCGCTGAGCGATGGATCTGCATTTGTTCCGTCTCCCCCCATCATCAGGTCGGCGATGATCGCCGCGTCTTCCTGCTTGATGACCAGAAGGTTGTTGCCTGATAAGCCTTCCGTATAGCTCACGCCGATCGATACATAAGGATGAGGGAATTCCTCGTTTAAATGGCTCTTTTCAATAACCGAAACGGTCGGTGTTGTAATATCTACTTTCTGGTTTAACAATGTGGACAAAGCTGTTGCAGAGCTCCCAAAGGAAATGTTTCCGATTTCCCCGATCGTATCCTGTTCCATCGGGGACAGTCCTGATTCCGGCTGCTCCCCGTTATTGTCATCGCCGCCCGTCAGCAGCGCATCAATTTCATCCTGTGATAACCTATTGTTATTCTCCATATTCTTCACCTCTTATGTCGTGATCTAGAATTTGAATCGCAGTTTTTCGATTCATGCGGCCGGCTTGTCCTAGAAATTTCGGTTTATCTCCGACCAAAACAGTAAGAGGTTCTGCTACTGATTTGTCCAAGGTGATACAATCGCCAATTTCTAATTGTAAAAACTCTTCAATTGTGAGTTCCGATTTTCCGAGTTCTGCGACAATCGGAATTCGGGCCGTCATAATCCGCTTTTCGATTGACTTTGTTTCCTCCGGTTTTGGCTCAATTCTGTCAGATTGCATCCAATAATGGACGGAAAGCTTAGGAATAATCGGTTCGAGAACGACGTGCGGGATGCACAGATTGATGACCCCGCTGATATCCCCTATTTGCGTGTTCAATGAAATGACGACGACCGTCTCATTAGGAGAAACCATTTGCACAAACTGCGGATTCACTTCAAAATCGGACATTTCCGGCTCGATTTCCGCGATGGATTCCCAAGCGTCTTTATAGTTCGCAAGACTGCTTTCAAATAGATTGGACATGATTTTCGTCTCAATTTCCGTCATGCTGTCAATTTTGTTATGACTCGTTCCGATCCCGCCCATGACTCTGTCCATCATCGCATAGGCGATGGTCGGATTGATCTCCATCATGATCCTCCCTTCAAGAGGATGAACCTCAAACAGATTGAGGATCGTCATATTCGGAATGGATCTGATGAATTCCTCATACGGAACCTGGTCAACCGAGCTCACCGAAATTTGGATATACGTTCTCAGCTGTGCTGAAAAATAGGTTGTTAACAGCCTCGCAAAATTATCGTGAATCCTTGTTAAACTGCGGATCTGGTCTTTTGAAAAGCGGAGCGCCCGTTTAAAATCGTAAACTTTTACTTTTTTTACGGTCTCCTCTTTTTTCAGCTCATCGGCATCCATTTCTCCGGTCGATATCGCTGAAAGCAATGCATCAATTTCATTTTGGGAGAGAACTTCTCCTGCCATCTTCTTTTTCACCTCCGTGGTCCTGTCAAATATGTTTCCTACTGCAGATTAAAGGAGGTAATGTATACTTTTTTGACTTTGCCCTCTTTCATATACTCTGAGTTCAGCTTATCTTTGAGCTGCTTTTTAAAGGCTTCTCTTCCCTTTTCTCCATCCATTTGTTCAGCCGTCATATTTCCGAGCAGGGAAATGACCGTATCTTTGATTTGGAAATCGCGTTTTTCAAGCTCTTCCTTCGCTTTTTTTGAATCGGTTTCAAGCTTGATCGAAAGGCGGACGTAGTTGTCTGATTTCAGGTTTGTCGTGATCTCATCAATTGCGACTGAAGACTCGACAACCTCGTCAATCGTCGGTTCCTTTTTTGCAACCTTTTCGCTTGCATTTCCTTTAATGACAAAGAAAGCAGCCGTCCCCAGTGCGGCGATCGCCAACAAAATGATCATCATGATTGCTAGAAGTTTTTTATTCATTCTGATTCCTCAATTCTTTGATCACAAGAAAGTATGTTGATTTTTTGATAGAATGACACGATGCTTTCTACAACTGTATCCTCGTCTTCTTTGACAACAAATTTTTTTCCGTTTGACAGCGTGACCGTCGTGTCTGGGAAACATTCGATTTGTTCGATTAATAATGCGTTCAGAACAAAGGGTTGTCCGTTTAATCGCGTAACCTTGATCATCGTTTCACAGAAGGCGCCTTATCTAAAGGCGCCCGCCTTCCTCCTTATCGCTTCAGATTGACGAGCTCCTGAAGGATTTCGTCAGAGGTTGTAATGATTTTCGCATTGGACTGGAAGCCGCGCTGCGCAATGATCATTTCGGAGAATTCTTCCGAAAGGTCGACGTTTGACATTTCAAGCGCACCTGTTTGCAATGCTCCTGCTGATCCTTCGCCAGGTGCGACGATCTGCGGAGTCCCTGAGCTTAATGATTCGCGGTAAAGGTTGTCACCAGTTTTGGTTAAACCCGCCGCATTGCTGAACGTCGCAAGTGAGATCTGTCCGACTTTTACGCTGTTGTTCGTATTCTTATCTACGTATGACACCGTTCCGTCAGGTCCAATTGAGTAGCTTTTCGCATTATCCATCGGAATTTGAATTTTCTGATCGTCAGCCTGTAAGACAAACAGTCCGTCTGCTGTTGTTAAATAGCCTTGATCAGACAACTGGAAGTTTCCGTATCTTGTATAGCTGACTTCGTTCCCCGTGCCGACCCGGAAGTAGCCGTCGCCGGTGATCGCGATGTCTAAGTCTCTTCCTGTTGTCCCAGTCGAAGAAGGTGAATGAACGGTATCAATGGAGGCGATCGTTGAACCGAGCCCGACTTGCTTGCCGTTTACTGATCCCTTGTTGGCAGTTGAGGCAGACGCCCCTGAAATCTGCTGGCTGACGATGTCTTTAAAGGTGACCCTGCTTTTCTTAAATCCGGCAGTATTGACGTTTGAGATGTTGTTTGCGACGACATCAAGCTTCGTCTGAAAGTTTTTCATTCCGCTGATTCCTGAATAAAGTGAACGTAACATATACTATTCCTCCCAGTATTCTTTGTTTTTATTTGCTAGCTTCGCCGACCGCGGTCACATTCCATGGGCTCACTTCATTACCGTTGTCGAGAACGAGCTTATATTGGCCGTCTGAGCTTTTCACTGATTTGACGAGCGCCGTTTTTTCTTCATGATTGTCGCCTTCGTATGTGACTTCTTTACCAATCCAGCTGACGTACATTGACATCGGATCTTGGAGGCCGACGAACGTTGACATCGTCGAATTTAAATTCGTCATTTGCTCAAGGCTTGAAAAAGTTGCCATCTGTGCGATGAATTCGCGGTCCTCCATCGGATTTAAAGGATCCTGGTGTTGCAGCTGTGTTACCAGCAGCTTCAAAAAGTCATCCTTTCCTAAGTCGGAGCCTTTTGATTTCGCCGTCTTTGTCGAACTTGCATTCAAAGCCGTCGTTTCGGTTCTTGCGGCAGCTGTTGTTCCAGACATTAGATCTCCTCCTCGTAATCGTGGGTTCGGCTTTCGATGAGCTCTTCTAAAAATTCATGGAAGTCTTCGCCTTCCTGTTCGCTTCGGCTGTCCTGCTTCGGCTGCTGGTGTCTTCCTTGATCATCGGCCGGCTGGCCGAACTGCTGCTGATCTCCGGTTTGCAGCGGAACGCTGAAGCGGTCGATCTGTACCGACATGCTCGGAAGCGCCTGTTTGAGCTGAGCGAGATTGTGTTCCAAAAGCTCTTTCGCCGACTGTGTCGAAGCGATGATTTTGCTCGAGAACATGCCGTGCTGTTTGATCAGTTTCACGGTGATAAATCCCAGATTTTCAGGATTGAGCCGAATCGTAAAGCTGCCTGTCGATTTCCCGAACGGCGTATACTTCATCTGCTTCCATGAGCCGAGAATCTGATCCGTAAATCCCTTTGACTGCGAGGGTGCCGGATCACCGGCTGGTGCAGCCTGGCTCACCTTGAGCAGAAATGATTCTGATTTCTGCTGAACACCTAAGCTTTGCTGGTGGAAAGGCGCCGGTTTTTCATCCGCTTTCGGCTGATCGTCTTTCGGGAGTACGAAAAAAGGTTTGCCTGTAACCTGTACATCCGTTTTTTTGCCAAGAAGAAAGGCCTTCAGTTCGCTTTCAGCCATCTTCCATTCCTTTTGTCCCGTGTCCGCGGTGTTTTTCATCATCTGGTCGATGACGCTCTTAAAGCTTTTCAGCTCAGCCTTTGACATCGATAACAGTTTTGACTGGTCAGGATCTTTTGTAAATATTTGACGCTTCAGCTCATCAATGAGCTCGGGCGCGGCTCCCTTATTCTTCAGCATCTCGAGAAATTCGGGCCCTTTTTCCAAAATGTACGAGATTTGTGCCGATTTTTCGAGCGGCTGCTGTTCATAAACGAGCGTGTATAAAAGGTGCTGGATCGCTGCAAGGGCGTCTCTGTCAGATCCAAGGCCTTTTGTCTCACCCCTGTCTGACTCATCAGTCGGTTCAGATGGATTCATGTCTTCCAGATCAGCGGCCGGCGCAGCGCTCTGCTGCAGCAACGCTGCGATTTTCTTCAGGAGTTCTTCGGCTAATGACACCGTCTCCTGATCTTTCGCCCCCTGGCCGATGAGCGCCTCAAGAGCTTTGAGCAGCTTATCATCCGACTCGCCTGCTGACGTTCCCGACAGCAAATCCTTGATTTTTTGCAAAAGTTCATTCAGGTTGTCCGCATGTTGCGGCATGCCCTGAGCGTTTCCGCTGAACGAGAGGTTTTCTTTTTGCAGCACGCTCTGAAACAGCGTTCCTGCTGACGTTTTCCCATTTTTCCCCGACGTTTGCGCCGGCGGCGCTCCGTCAAAAGAGATCATATCCAGGAGCTTCAACTTTTTCCCCCCTCTTATTTATTTTTTTAGTTTTGACAGCTGTTCCGTTATTGCAGCGGCTTTGTCAGGCGCCATTTTGGCAAGGATTTCGCTGATCTTCTGCTTGTTTAATTCATTCAGAATCTTGACAGCTTCTTTTTCATTGAGCTGGCTCAAAATTTTGGCGGCTTTGCCGCTGTCCATGCTTTGGTAAATTTTCACGACTTTTTGCGCCTGCTCGTCGCTGTCCCCTTTGCTGCCTGCTTTGTCCTTGCTGTCTTTTTTGGCGTCTTTTTCGAGTTTTTCGAACGAGCGGACTTTTTGATTCAGCCTTTGAATCTCTTCATCGCTTGTCTTAAGATCGCTTGTCAAGTTTTCGATTTTCGTTTTTTGTTCTTTGATCGTTTTTTGAAGCTCTTCGGTTTGGCTGTTATCACTCCTGCTCGCTGTAGCCGCTTTTTCTTTATCGTCCGGTACGAGCTCTTTGACGAATGGAATATGTGAGGCAACATCTTTAATGCCTACACCGGAAAGCCACAATCCGACACAGACAATAATGGCTAAGAAGATGAACGGAATGACAATCAAAAACAAAAACGTCTGAAATTTACCGGTTTTTTTTTCTTCACTCATCGTGTTCTGCTCCTAATTTCCATGAGTCATAAATTGGGTGATGGATATATCATCCATCTCTTTCATTTCGTTTGCTTTGTTTCGTATTAAGAACATTTCAAGCTGTTTTTCCTTCATTTTTTCAAACTTTCTGAGCTCGATATTTTTTTCCGTCAAGTCATGCTGTTTTTCGTTCATTTCGTTTCTTTTCATGATAACCAGTTTTTGATAGTGGTGAATCGTGTTTTCAAGATTGGTGACGAACTGCTGATAATGTCTCATTTCCTGAACGCTCATGCCCGACTGCAGCTTGATTTCCTTGTTTTTTTCGAGCGTTTCTTTTTTGTTCATGCTTTCATACAGCTTTTCTGCAACCTTTTCAAATTCGGAAACCGAGTGCTGATATTCAGCGAATGATTGGTCTTTTTCATTTTCCTTAAGCTCCAAAAGCTTTTGAAATTTAAATGAATAGGCCATTCTTATTCCTCTCTTCCTGTAAGACTCTTTAAGAAGGAAATGCTGTCTTCCATTGATGCGGTCTCATCTACTTCCTGTTTGAGGAAGCTGATCAGCTTTGGATGAAACTGTATCGCCTCATCGATTTCTCTCGAAGATCCTTTTTTATATGCGCCTATGTTGATTAAATCCTCTGAGTTTTGATAGGTTGATAACAGTTCCCTGAAGCGGTTTGCCGCCTTGATATGGTCTTTTTCAGAAATGTTTCCCATAACCCTGCTGATGCTTTTTAAAATATTGACCGCCGGAAACTGGCCTTTATTCGCCAGATGTCTGTCAAGGACGATATGCCCGTCCAAAATCCCCCTTACCGTATCGGCGATCGGTTCGTTCATATCGTCGCCGTCTACAAGAACCGTATAGAACGCGGTGATCGAGCCGCTTTCATTGGTTCCTGTTCGTTCTAAGAGCCTGGGTAAAATAGCGAACACTGAAGGTGTATAACCTTTCGTCGTCGGCGGTTCTCCCGCCGCCAGCCCGATTTCCCTCTGGGCCATGGCGACCCTTGTCACCGAATCCATCATAAACATGACGTTTTGGCCCTTGTCCCGAAAGTACTCGGCAATTGCCGTCGCCGTATAGGCCGCTTTCAGCCTCATCAAAGCCGGCTGGTCAGATGTTGCGACAACGACGATCGAACGCTTTAATCCTTCTTTTCCAAGGTCTTTTTCGATGAATTCGCGCACTTCGCGCCCGCGCTCGCCGACAAGGGCGATGATGTTCAGATCTGCTGCAGTTTGCCTTGCGATCATTCCCATCAGCGTGCTTTTCCCGACGCCGCTGCCCGCGAAGATGCCGACACGCTGCCCTTTTCCGACGGTTAAAAGGCTGTCAATCGATCTGACTCCAACTTCCATTTTTTCTCTGATTGGCGGCCGTTTCATCGGATTTGGCGGGGCCTGCTCCGTCGAAACCGGAGTCAAGCCTTTCGGCAGCATGCTGCCGTCGAGCGGATTTCCAAACGCATCGACAACCTGGCCGATCAAGCCGGCGCCCACCTTGATCCTCAATGATTCGCCCGTCGCTTCGACGATGCTGCCCGGGGCGATATTTGACGCCTCAAGGTACGGCATCAGAAGGATATTTTGGTCTTTGAAGCCGACGACTTCCGCTTTAATAACCTTCCGGCTGTCTCCTTTTGTATAAATTTTGCAGACATCACCGATCGAGCTTTCCGGCCCTTTCGATTCAATCATTAATCCGACGGCCTGTTTTACTTTTCCATAGCGTTTATAAGAATCGGCTGTTTCAATACACTCCAGAAGCTGATCCAACATCACCGGCTTTCACCCGCCGTTTCAAGCGCATCGAGCAGCTTTTGTTTGAGCTGCTGCAATTGGGTGTCGATGCCGGCGTCGATTCTTCCAAACGCCGTTTCGATATAGCAGGTGCCTTTTGCCGCTTTTTCATCTGCGTAGATCGCAATGTGTGCACCGTATTGAAGCATCTCTTCAAGCTCATTTTTATGACTCTGAACCTCTATGTAATATTCCGGGTCCACATAAATGGAAATCTCGTCAAACTCCTTCATTTCAGACAGCACCTGTTTGACAAGGACGATGAAAGCTTCTTTGTCATCAGGCTTTTGATTCCATACTTTTTTCGCCAGGGAAACGGCAAGCGTAATGATGTCTTCGGCAGATTGCTCGATTTTTTGCTCATAATCCTGCCTTGCTGCCCTGACGATGGCGTTTGCACCTTCCAAATAGGATTGATAAGATTTTTCCGCCTCAGCCTTCCCCAGTTCAAAGCCTGCCTCATAACCTTCTTTTTTCGCCTGTTCGATCAGGGCTTCGCGCTCTGCTTCCCAGCCTTTTCTTTCCTGTTCGATTTGCCGGCGGATCTGTTCGAGTTCGACATTCGCCTTTTCGTGAATTTCCTTTGCTTGTTGCTGCGCCTTGTCAATAAGAAGCTCGGGGCTTTCTTCGGCAGCCAGATCGGCCGTCGTTTCAGGAAGCTTAATTTCTTTTAAAGAAATCTTTCGCTTTTTTTGATCGGGAACGGATGATAATCGCTGTTTAATGATATTAGACAATGATATCATCCCCTCCGCCTCTGGCGATTACGATTTCACCCGCTTCTTCCAGTCTCCGGATGACGCTTACGATTCTGGATTGAGCCTCTTCAACATCGCGCAGACGGACAGGTCCCATGAATTCCATTTCCTCTTTGAACGTTTCAGCCATACGCTGTGACATATTGCTGAAGACGATGTCTTTGACCTCTTCGCTCGCGACCTTCAAGGACAGAAGCAGATCGTCGTTTTCGACATCGCGGATAACCCTTTGAATGGCCCGGTTGTCAAGCGTAACGATATCTTCGAAGACGAACATCCTCTTCTTAATTTCGTCAGCAAGCTCAGGATCCTGAATTTCCAGGGAATCAAGAATCGTTTTTTCCGTTCCCCTGTCAACTCCGTTTAATACTTCCACAACCGCTTCTATGCCGCCGGTCTGCGTGTAATCCTGAGTGAAGGTCGATGAAAGCTTCTGCTCCAAAATCTGCTCCACTTCGTTGATGATTTCCGGTGATGTCCGGTCCATGACGGCGATCCGCCTTGCGACCTCAGCCTGCACGTCCTGATTCAGTTCCGACAGGATCTGTCCGGACTGCACAGGATCAAGGTAGGATAAGATCAAAGCGATCGTCTGCGGATGCTCGTGCTGAATAAAGTTCAGAATTTGTTCAGGATCAGCTTTTCTGGCAAAATCAAACGGCCTGACCTGCAAGGATGATGTGAGCCTGTTGATAATGCTTGACGCCTTTTCTTCGCCAAGCGCCTTATCCAGGACTTGTTTCGCGTAATGGATACCGCCTTGGGAAATGTACTCCTGGGCGATGGCCGTTTCATGAAATTCCTGAATAATTTCGTCTTTTTTCTGTGGCGAAACAGATCTGACATTTGATATTTCAAGCGTCAGCCTTTCAATTTCTTCGTCGGTTAAATGTTTGTAAACGGACGCTGACACATCAAGCCCTAAGGATATCATGAGGATGGCCGCTTTTTGCTTGCCTGTAAGCTTGTCTTGTTTCATTTTTGCCATTTCAAAACTCCTCCTAATCCTCGGTCAGCCAGCTGCGTAGTAATTTTGCGAATTCTTCCGGTTTGTCTTTCGCCATTTTTTCAAGCTGTTTTCGTCTGACGGTTTCTTCAGTCTCTTTTTCGTTGTTAACATCCGCAACTCTTATCGGTTCCTGAGGCGTTTCATACCATTCCTCTTCATATTCCTCGTCGTCATTTTTGCGTCTTCTTACAAGCCAGAAAATCAAACCGATCAGCGCGATCAAGACCGCTCCGCCTGCAATATAAACCCAAAGCGGAATGCCGCCGGTATCCTTTGCCGTATCAACCGTTGTTTTTCCATCGAACTGTTCGACGGATACGACGATTTTATTTTGAAGGTCTTCGTCTGACAGGTTATTATTCTCTGATTTGTCAATCGATGTCCGGACGATTGTAGAAAGAATGTTTTTAATATCGTCCTGCCGTTCCTGCGTCAGAGAAGCCGGATTTTTAGGATCAGGCGGTTCAACTAAAACTTGAATGCCTAAATCTCTGACTTTATAAGGGCTTTCTGCGATTTCTTTATGAATCTTGTTAACTTCGTAATTGAGACGGTCTTCGCTTTTTTCGTAATTTCCGTTATTATTGCCGTCTTCAGTTTCGGCATAGTTGGTGACGTCTTTGTCACCTGTGCCGTTGACTCCGCCCGCATTAGCCCCGTCACCAGAGTACGTTTCGCTGATTTTTTCCGAGCTTACGACGATGCCTGCCATGTTTTCCTTGTCTACAGGCTCAACAAGGTCTTCTTTTCTTTTTTCCTGCGTAAAGTCGATGTCTGTCGTAACAGATACCGCGACTTTATCCTGGCCCATCATCGTGCCGAGCAAGCTTTGAACCTGTCTTTGAAGATCTTTTTCGATCTGCGTCTTGATCTCGCGCTGCGATGCATATGTATCTCCAGCCGTACCTCCGGCGCCCTCGCTGTTTTGATCATAGTAATTCGAATTTTGATCCATGATGACGATGTTTTTCGGATCAAGATTCGGCACGCTTTTAGAAACCAGATGATAAAGGCCGTTGATCTGGCCTTTGTCCAGCGTATAGCCCGGCTTGATCTGCAGAACGATCGACGCGGAAGCTTCCGGTTTTTCTTCTCCGATAAAAACGGAATCCTTCGGCATGTTGATCATTACTTTTGCATCCTTGATCCCATCCATGCCTTTGATTAAGTTTGAAAGTTCCGTCTGCGTCGCCTCGGCTTTTAATACGTCAAACTCATTGTCCGTCATTCCGAAGCTGGCGTTTTGGCTGAAGAATGAATAATCAATGCTTCCGCTTTTCGGCAGCCCCTGGGCGGCCAGTTCGACTTTCAGCGAATCGACCTGCTCTTCAGGAACCTTGATGACGGTACCGTTATCCGCCAGTTCGGAAGAGACGCCCTTTTCATCAAGCACTTGTTTAATCTGTCCTGCCTCTTCAGCAGACAGGTCTTTGTAGAGAGGAACCATCTTCTCTGATGAAGCAAAAATGGCGATGATGATGGTAAGGATGACGGCTGCTGCAAAGCCGCCGATCATTAATATTTTTTGCAGCTTCGATCTTTTATTCCAAAAATCAGTTATTTTTGTTTTGATTTGCGTTAAAGTACGATTCATCTTACTCCCCCGGTAGTTACACTAATTCTCTTCGCTTTCAGACTCCTTTCCTACATTTGCATTCTCATGATTTCCTGATAAGCTTCCACCGCTTTGTTGCGGAATTCTGTCGCTGCTGTTAAGGTCACGTTTGCTTTTTGAGCCGCGATCATGACTTCGTCAAGATTGACATCCTGACCGAGTGCCAGCGCGTTTGTCAGTTTATCAGATTCATTTTGAGATTGATTCAGAGCATTGATAGAATCTTTCAGCACATTTGAAAAGCTGGTTTGGTTTGCGGAACCTGCCTGACTGTTGTTGATCTGATTTGTTGCGTCTGTTCCCGCCTGCGCGACTTGGACCTGGAACGGAGAGATTCCGTTGATCATAAGTTCATCACCCTACTTTCCGATTTCTAATGCTTTCATGAGCATTCCTTTTGTTGCATTCATTGCTGTGACATTTGCTTCATAAGATCTCGTGCTGCTCATCAAGTCGACCATTTCCTTCAGGGGATCGACATTCGGCATTTGTACATAGCCGTCTTCATTTGCGTCAGGGTGTGTCGGATCATAAACAAGCTTAAAGGGCGTTTCATCTTCACTGATTTTTGTTACTTTGACCCCTTCACCGATTCTGCTTGATGCATTCATCGATGACTCCAGAACGGATGAGAAGGACTCGCCTTTCGGAGCAGTTGATACAAGCTTCCGCCTGTAGGGCTGCCATTCTCCATTCACCTTCTTGGCTCTTGTTGTATCCATGTTCGCAAGGTTGGAAGAAACGGTGTCCATTCGGACACGCTGAGCAGTTAAGGCAGAAGCCGAGATGTTGATGCTACCAAATACCCCCATCATTTACCTCCCGTAATCGCTGTTTTCAGCGAGTTGAATTTTCCGCTGATTCTTTCAACTAGTGCTTGGTACTGAATTTGGTTTTCAGCCATTTCGCTCATTTCCTGATCAATGTCCACGTTGTTTCTATTCTGCTGGTATGATGTTTGTTTGCTCGACACGATTGAATAATTCGAATCACTTCCTTTAAAGTCAATATGTCTATAGTCTGTTTTTGTTGCATCTATCCGGGAGGACTCCTCATTCAGCATATTTTTAAAGGATACTTTTTTCGCCTTGTAGTTCGGTGTATCTACATTGGCGATATTGTTGGATATGACTTTTTGCTTAACATTCGCTCGTTGCAAGGCTCCTTCAAGTGTTTGAATCGTTCCTGAAAATATATCCACCGCCAAATACCTCCAATCTTTTTCCATCTGTCTTAAAATCTTGTCGAGAATTGTAAAAACCATAAGCCTATTGTAAGAAATAATAGGCTTAAAGTCTATGATCTGACAGCAAAAAAAAATCGTAATATATATCTATTTTACTGATAGGTATTTTGACCTAGATTGTAAGAACTATGTTTTTCAAATGAAATGGAGCTCACCAAAAAATATATCAGAATATTTTTTAGCGAGCTCACAAGTCTGATAATATTGAGTTTATCGTTTCAAAAAATTACAATAATATAATTTATAAAGGTTGACAAAAAAAGGCTGCAGAACAAAATGTTCTGCAGCCTTTTTGATTAATGAGACTTTAGTTTTTCAAGCTCCATCAGGAACTTGTTGTTCAGCACTTTAATGTATGTGCCTTTCATCCCTAATGAGCGGGACTCAATAACGCCTGCGCTTTCGAGTTTTCTCAGCGCATTTACGATAACCGAGCGCGTAATGCCGACGCGGTCTGCAATTTTACTTGCAACGAGCAGGCCTTCGTTCCCATCGAGCTCCTCGAAGATATGTTCAATCGCTTCAAGCTCGCTGTAAGATAATGAACTGATCGCCATTTGAACGACAGCCTTGCTGCGGGCTTCCTCTTCGATTTCTTCGGCTTTCTCTCTGAGAATCTCCATTCCGACGACAGTTGCGCCATATTCGGCAAGGATCAGATCATCATCTTCAAATTTTTCCTGAAGACGGGAAAGAATCAATGTTCCGAGTCTTTCACCTCCGCCGATGATCGGTACGATCGTTGTCAACCCTGCTTGGAAAAGATCGCGGTTTTCGACAGGGAACGCCGTGTATTCGCTGTTAATGTCGAGGTTTGATGATGTTTCCGGAATGTTGAACAGGCTTTTTGTGTAATCCTCAGGGAACTGGCGTTCTTCAAGCATTTTTTTCATCCGGTCGTTTTCGATCTGCTGGTTGATAGAGAAGCCGAGAAGTTTTCCTCTGCGGCTGACGACGAAAATGTTCGAATCAATTACATCGCGAAGCGTTTCGGCCATTTCTTTGAAATTAACCGGCTTCCCTGCCGCATTTTGCAGCATTGCATTAATCTTTCTTGTTTTTTGTAATAAAGCCATAATAAATGATCCTCCTAAATTACTCGTATTTAATTGTTTATAAAATAAACTGGCTTAAATCCTTATTCTTGGCGATCGAACCTAGCTTTTCTTCGACATACTGCGGCGTGATAACCACTTGTTCCATCATCACGTCCGGAGCCTCAAATGACAGTTCCTCCAATAGCCGTTCCAAAATCGTATGGAGTCTCCGCGCTCCGATATTATCTGTGTCCTGGTTCACGTGATAAGCCACTTCTGCAATCTTACGAATAGCATCGTCAGAAAATTCAAGAGATATACCTTCAGTCTTTAATAAAGCTTTATACTGTTTCAGAAGCGCGTTATCAGGTTCGGTCAAAATTTTGACAAAATCATCGATGCTCAGCTTTTTCAGCTCGACGCGGATCGGAAAACGTCCCTGAAGCTCAGGGATCAAATCAGACGGCTTTGCCATATGGAATGCACCCGCCGCAATGAACAGCACGTGGTCTGTTTTGACCGCTCCGTACTTCGTCATGACGGTCGAGCCTTCAACGATCGGCAAAATATCGCGCTGTACGCCTTCCCTTGACACATCCGCCGAAGAGGAAGCTCCGCTTTTTTTGGCGATTTTGTCGATTTCATCAATGAAGATGATCCCTGATTGTTCGGCTCTTGCCACCGCTTCCTGAGCCGCTTCGTCCATATCGATAAGCTTGGCGGCCTCTTCGTTCGTCAGCACCTTTCTGGCTTCCCTGACGGTGAGCTTGCGGCGCTTTTTCCTTTTCGGCATCAGACTGCTGAGGGCATCCTGCATGTTCATGCCCATCTGTTCCATGCCTGAGCCTTGGAGCATATCAAACATCGAAGGCTGCTGCTCTTCAACCTCGACTGTGACGTAATGGTCCTCAAGTTCGCCGAGAGCGAGCTGATGCGCAATACGCTTCCGTTTGTTTTCGATATCTGATTCTTCCTGCTTTTCCGCTTCGTCGTTTTGCTGATCCTGATTTCCGCCAAACAGCATTTCAAAAGGATTTTTGGCTCCTCCCTGTTTTTTTCTTCCGGGAACAAGCAGGCGCACGAGCCGTTTATTCGCGTTTTCCTCGGCGATGCCTTTGACTTCATTCATTTTTTCCTCTTTGACTAGGCGTACGGATGTTTCGACAAGATCCCTGACCATTGACTCAACATCACGGCCGACATAGCCGACCTCCGTGAATTTCGTCGCTTCGACTTTAACGAACGGCGCGCCTACGAGCTTGGCAATCCGCCTTGCAATTTCGGTTTTTCCTACTCCTGTCGGGCCCATCATCAAAATGTTCTTCGGAACGATTTCTTCGCGCAGCTTTTCATCAAGAAGACTTCTTCTGTAGCGGTTTCTCAAAGCGACGGCGACCGCTTTTTTCGCGTCGAGCTGGCCGATGATGTACTGGTCAAGCCGTTCAACAATCTGTCTCGGCGTCAGCGGCTTTTTTTCCATATGCCTCATATCCTTTCTATTCAAGTTCTTCTACAATGATCTGATCGTTCGTATACACACAGATTTCGCCCGCAGTTTCGAGTGATGCCTTTGCAATCTCTTTTGCGGTCAGGCCTGAGGCATGGCGTTTCAGAGCCCGGCCTGCGGCAAGGGCATAGTTCCCGCCTGAGCCGATCGCAAGGATGCCGTCATCCGGTTCGATTACTTCCCCCGTTCCGGAAACGAGCAGAAGGCTGTCGGCATTCATCACGATCAGCATCGCTTCAAGCTTTCTGAGAATTTTATCGCTTCGCCACTCCTTCGCAAGCTCCACAGCCGCCCGCTGGAGATTGCCGTTGTATTCCTCAAGCTTCGCCTCAAACATTTCAAAAAGAGTGAAAGCGTCTGCAACAGAACCCGCAAAACCCGCGAGCACTTTTCCGTTAAACAGCTTCCTTACCTTTCTTGCCGTATGCTTCATGACGACAGCCTGACCGAACGTGACCTGGCCGTCACCCGCCATGGCGCATTTTCCGTTATGCCGGATGGCAAATATCGTTGTTGCATGAAAAGATGACATAAAAGAACCTCCTTTATTTCCCTTTTTGAGCACGGGGGTGGTGAGACATATACGTCTTTCTGAGCATGTCTTTCGATACATGTGTATACACCTGGGTGGAAGAAAGATTTGAATGTCCCAAAAGCTCCTGTACGCTCCGCAAATCGGCCCCCTCATTTAATAAATGGGTGGCAAACGTGTGGCGAAGCATATGCGGATGTATATGTAACGTACCCGAAGTCTTCTTGACCAGCTCATCCAAAATATAGCGGACCCCCCTTGAAGTTAAGGGGCCCCCCCTCTGATTTAAAAAGACAAAAGGGCTGGGCTCCTTTGCTTTTGCAAGGAGGACGCGCCTTCCATTTTGAAAATATAGATCCAAAGCCTCGCGGGCATAGGAACCGAATGGAATATACCTTTGCTTTTTTCCTTTCCCGTGAACCAATACCGTCTCCAAAAACAGATCGACTTCGGATTCCTTTAAGCTGCAAAGTTCGCTCACCCGCATGCCTGTGGCATAAAGAAGTTCCAGCAGCGCTTGGTTTCTTTGGCCAAGCGGCGTGTCCAAATCAGATATACGAAACAGTCCTTCAAGCTCCTTTTCATACAAAAACTTCGGAATTCTTTTGTCCTGTTTCGGAAGACTGACGAGCAGAAACGGGTTTTCTTTAACCAATTTTTCCCTTAATAAAAATTTATAGAAGCTTCGCAGAGCGGAAATTTTCTTGCTGATCGTTCTGCGTGTGAGCCCTTTTTCATGAGCCTCCGTCAAAAAAATCCTTACATCTGGATAGGTGACGTCTTCAAAGCCCTTTATTCCCTGAACTTTTAAAAAGGATTCAAATTCCTCTATGGAAGAAATATAACCCACAATTGTATATTTTGAATAATTCTTTTCTAT
>NZ_JBALMR010000043.1:0-82837 GCF_036963165.1 Bacillus sp. JJ675
CCTGATCACATTCTGATAGAATATTCAATTTTTCTTCTTTTGAAAACCATTTTCCAGCCATGAAAAAACTCCCCCAAGGCAAACAGATTTTTTTATTTCATCTGTCTACCTTTAGGGGAGCATATCAAATCCGCCGGTTTTCTTTATGTTTATCCTCTTTCATAGCGAAGCACAGGCTTGCGCGCCGCTTTTGTTTCATCCATTCGTTTCACAACCGTTGTATGCGGGGCTTCCTGAACAATTTCAGGGGTTTCTTCCGCTTCTTTGGCGATCTGGATCATCTTCTCGATAAACGAATCAAGCGTTTCTTTCGATTCGGTTTCCGTCGGTTCGATCATGATGCATTCTTCCACATTAAGCGGGAAGTAAATGGTCGGCGGATGGAAGCCGAAATCGAGCAGGCGCTTGGCGATGTCGAGCGTCCTGACGCCGAGCTTTTTCTGGCGCCTGCCTGACAGCACAAATTCATGCTTGCAGTGGCGGTCATACGGCAGATCATAATACGGCGCAAGCTTCCTCATCATATAGTTCGCGTTTAAAACGGCGTTTTCCGTAACTTCCTTCAGCCCGTCAGGACCCATCGAACGAATATACGTATAGGCTCTCACATTGATGCCGAAGTTTCCGTAATACGGCTTGACCCTGCCGATCGATTGCGGGCGGTCATAGTCAAACGTGAAGCGGCCGTCTTTTTTGACTAAAACGGGCTTTGGCAAAAACGGGATAAGCTCGGCTTTGACGCCGACAGGACCTGAGCCCGGACCTCCGCCGCCGTGCGGCCCTGTAAAGGTTTTATGAAGGTTTAAATGTACGACGTCAAACCCCATGTCGCCGGGCCTTGCTTTGCTCAGCACCGCATTGAGGTTGGCTCCGTCATAATACAGCTTCCCTCCTGCTTGGTGGACGATTTCGGCCATTTCTAAAATATGCTCTTCAAAAAGACCAAGCGTGTTCGGATTTGTCAACATTAATGCAGCCGTTTCGTCGCTTACGACCCGTTTTAAATCTTCCAGATCGACGAGCCCGTCGGCATTCGACTGAACAGTGACCGTTTCAAAGCCTGCAACGGTCGCAGACGCAGGATTCGTTCCGTGCGCAGAATCCGGGACAATCACCTTCGTTCTTTTATGATCGCCGTTTGCCTCATGGAACGCGCGGATCATCATCAGACCGGTCCACTCTCCGTGTGCCCCGGCCGCCGGCTGAAGCGTAACCTCATCCATGCCTGTAATCTCTTCCAAATGCTTGCTCAGATCGTAAAGCAGCTCTAGCGCCCCCTGCACCGTACGCTCGTCCTGAAGCGGATGAATCGCCGCAAAGCCGGGTATTCTCGCGATTTTCTCATTCAGCTTCGGATTGTATTTCATCGTGCAGGAACCGAGCGGATAAAAGCCTGAATCAACGCCGTGATTTCGCTTTGACAGAGCGGTATAATGCCTCATGATATCGAGCTCAGACACTTCCGGAAGCTCAGCCGGCTCTTTCCTGATGTACGTCTCGTCGAAAAGGTTCGACACATCTGTTTCAGGGACGTCAAGCTCAGGAAGGCTGTAGCCGACCCGGCCTTCTTTCGATATTTCAAAAATAAGCGATTGATCCTGATTATGCATGGCGATCCCCCAATTCCTTGATGAGTGTATCGATTTCTTCTTTTGTCCGGAGCTCGGTAACAGCGATCAGCATGTGGTTTTTTAAATCCGTGTATACCGCACCGAGGTCATATCCGCCGATGATCTCCTTTCCAAGCAGGCGTTCATTCACCGAAGAGACAGGCTCCTTCAGCTTGACGACGAATTCGTTAAACATCGGCCCGTCAAATGCGACTTCAAGGCCTGCCCGTTTGGCGGCTTCTTTTGCATAGGCCGCTTTCTGCACGTTCTGCCAGGCGATATCCTTAACGCCTTTTTTGCCGAGGGCTGTCATTGCAACGGAAGCAGCAAGCGCATTGAGCGCCTGATTTGAGCAAATGT
This sequence comes from Bacillus sp. JJ675, assembly GCF_036963165.1. Lineage (NCBI taxonomy): Bacteria > Bacillati > Bacillota > Bacilli > Caryophanales > Bacillaceae > Bacillus > Bacillus sp. JJ675. Next base: position 1,971 of record NZ_JBALMR010000043.1, read on the forward strand.
TCGAGGTCGCTTTATCCCGTCTGATATGCTGTTCCCTGGCCTGCAGCGTTAAGACGAAGCCGCGTTTGCCGTTTTCGTCTTCCGTCTGTCCGACAAGGCGCCCCGGAACCTTCCGCATCAACTTTTTCGTCGCGGCGAAATATCCGCAGTGCGGTCCGCCGAACGCAGCCGGTATTCCGAACGGCTGGGCGTCTCCGACGACGATGTCCGCCCCGAACACTCCAGGCGGCGTTAAAATACCGAGCGCCAGCGGATTGGCGGAAACGATGAACATGCTTTTTCCTTTATGTGCGATCGGCTCGATTTTGTCCAGCGGTTCGATCTGTCCGAAAAAGTTCGGATACTGGACGATCACGGCTGCCGTCTCGTCACACACTGCGGCATCAAGCGCTTCGAGGTCTGTCGTCCCTTTACCTGCAGGCACTTCAATGACTTCGATGTACTGCCCTTTCGCATACGTTTTCAGCACCTCGCGCGATTCCGGATGAACCGTTTCAGAGACGACGATTTTTTTCTTTTTCGTATGCCCTGATGCAAGCATCGCAGCTTCCGCCAAGGCGGTCCCTCCGTCATACATCGATGAATTGCTGATGTCCATTCCCGTCAATTCGCAAATCATCGTCTGGAACTCAAAAATCGCCTGAAGCTCCCCTTGCGAAATTTCCGGCTGATACGGGGTATAAGCCGTATAAAATTCAGATCTTGAAATGACATGGTCGACAATGACAGGCTGGTAATGGTCATAGACCCCCGCTCCCAAAAACGAGGCATATGATGCCGTGTCCTTATTTTTTGCCGCGAGCTTAGTCAGCTCTTTCGTAAGCTCCGTCTCTGACTTTGCTTTTTTGATTTGGTATTCGCCTTTAAATCGAACGCTCTCGGGAATATCGGAGAATAAGTCGTCGATCTTTTCGACTCCGATCGCCTCAAGCATCTCTTGTTTATCCTGTTCTGTCGCAGGAAGGTAGCGGTGCTTCATCTTTTCGTCTCCTTTCATGATCGTGGCAAACTTATGACTGCCGTTTATAAAATGGGGTTTTTACAACTTTCGCTTTCAGCCGTTTCTTCCTGATTTCAACCTCGACAATGGTGCCGATTTCGGCTGCTTCTTTTTCCAGCAAGGCAAGGCCGACGTTTTTTTTCAAAGTGGGCGACTGCGTTCCGGTCGTCACTTCGCCGACTCGCTCGCCTTGGTGAAAAACGGCATACCCGTGCCGCGGAATCCCTTTATCGATCATTTCAAGACCGGCGAGCTTTCTGGCAGCCCCGTGTTCTTTTTGCCTTGCCAATACTGACTTTCCGATGAAATCGGCCTCTTTATTCGTTTTCACGGCGAAGCCGATCCCCGCTTCAATCGGCGTTATCTCTTTTGTAAGCTCCTGCCCGTATAACGGCAGTTTTGCTTCAAAGCGGAGCGTGTCCCTTGCGCCGAGTCCGCACGGAATGAGACCGTCATCCTTGCCTGTTTCCAAAAGAAGCTTCCAAATGTATGGTGCATCTTCATTCCTGCAGTAGATTTCAAAGCCGTCCTCTCCGGTATACCCCGTTCTTGACACAAGCGCCCGTACATTTCCTACCGGGGCTTCATCGCGGAATGTAAACGGCTTTAGAGCATTGAGATCAAGATCTGTCACCTGCTTTAAAATCTGTGCTGCTTTCGGTCCCTGAAGGGCGAGCAGAGAGATCTCGCCAGACACGTTTTGAATCTTGACATCCCCTTCGGCGTGCCGATTCAGCCAATCGATATCCTTCGTAATGTTAGCTGCATTAATGACCAGCAAATAGCGGCCGCTTCCCTTTTGATAAACAAGGAGGTCGTCGATCGTCCCGCCGTTTTCATCGCACATCGCCGTATACTGGGCGCCGCCTTCTTTCAATGCGGCGACATCGTTTGTTAAAAGCTTCTGCAAAAACGGAAGGCTGCCGGCTCCCGTGACCTCGACCTCCCCCATGTGGGAGACGTCAAACAATCCGGCTTTCGTCCTCACTGCTTCATGTTCTTCTTTGATCGATGAAAATTGAACAGGCAGCTCCCAGCCGCCGAAATCAATCGTCTTTCCGCCGTATTCCTTATACAGGTCAAATAAAGGCGTTCGTTTAAGCATCCTCTTTCCCCCTTCGTTTTTTATCACCATAAGTTTGCCAATCATCAGAAAACGCGAAAGATTCCAATATTAAAAGCTCTTTATAGACGGCACAAAAAAGGACAGAGAACCCCCTTTGTCAGTTCGGAGGTTCTCTGTCCTGGCACCTGAAAGTTTACTTTGCACGAAAGCAAAGATGTCCCCTTTGGTGGTTTGCTAAACATGATAATGGTGCAAACTCTCTCCAGAGTTGCGTCAAGCAAGAGTTCTTTTGCCTGAGAGATTCGCTTGTTTCAAGAGCTTGCTCCTTCGGCGCCGTCATAAGGCATTCCTTACCGGTCTCTCCCCTTGCCGTCATTCGCTCATATTCGCTTCATTTCTGGACATACTACATAAGGACTTTCGATTTTTTCGCTGATGATCTACAAATATCCTACCATCATCAAAGCGTTTGGGCAACAGGAAAAATCATTAACAATCCATTATTTTTTCTCTAAAATGTTCGTATTTTATCAATCCGATTATCACATCAGCCCGATTTACAAATGGTGATCTTCAGAAGAAAAGAACATTTTGTGTGAGAGGAAAGGCGGCGTTACGATGATACCAGACATTCATTTTGACCATGAGTGGCCGGAACAGTTTGCAAAACACCTTGACCAGGACGGCCCCTGGGCAAACTGGGAGCTTTACCAGCTTTCATGCGAGGTGCAAAAAAGGCTGGCCATACCGACCTTTGAAGGGCTGCAGGCGCCGTATCACCTGCCTGACTTTACTCCGCTTCCCCATCAGCTTGAGGTCGCTCAAAAAGTGGTTGAACAGATGAACGGAAAAGCCATATTGGCCGATGAAGTAGGTCTCGGCAAAACGGTCGAAGCCGGCCTGATTTTAAAAGAATACATGATTCGCGGACTCGCAAAGAAAATTTTGATTCTCGTGCCCGCTTCGCTTGTCTCGCAATGGGTCAAAGAGCTGCGCGAAAAATTTTTGATCCCGGCCGTCGAACAGAAAAAAAGCTACGTATGGGAGCAGTGCGACGTTGTCGTCTCCTCTCTCGATACGGCGAAACGATCGCCGCACCGGGAAACCGTATTATCGATTCAATACGATGTAGTCATTATTGATGAGGCTCACAAACTAAAAAACAGCAAAACCAAAAACTACGAATTCGTCCGCAATTTAAAGAAAAAATATTGCCTGATGCTGACGGCGACGCCGATCCAAAACAAGATCGACGAAATTTTCAACCTCGTCTCCCTGTTAAAACCGGGGCATTTGGGCAATGAAAGCAATTTCAACAAAGATTATTCAAAACAAATCGATTCGAAAGAGGCGCATGAACGATTGAAATCGCTCATCAATAAAGTGATGATCAGAAACAGGCGGCAGGATACCGGCATTACATGGACGAAGCGCCACGTCGAAACGGTGCCGATCTCCTTTTCTCCGACCGAACAGGCTTTATATGACGAGATCACAAGCCTAAAAAAAGATCATCGCCATTCTGCAGGCATGTTTTCGATTATGACATTGGAGCGCGAATGCTGCTCAAGCAGAGAAGCGGTCTACATGACCTTAAAAAACATGCTTGACAAAAAAGACCGCGAAGCGCCCGTCATCGGAGAAGCCGCGATACACCGGCTGATCAACAAGGTCAATGAGGTCACGCAAAACTCAAAGGCGCTTAAAGTCGTTGAGCTGATTGAAGAGCTGGATGACAAAGTCATTATCTTTACGGAGTACAGAGCGACGCAAATTTATCTCCAATGGTTCCTCCAGCAAAACGGAATCAGTTCCGTACCGTTTCGGGGCGGCTTTAAAAGAGGAAAAAAAGACTGGATGAAAGACTTGTTCAGGGGCAAGGTTCAGGTGCTGATCGCCACAGAAGCGGGCGGCGAAGGGATCAACCTGCAATTTTGCAACAAAATCATCAACTATGACCTTCCGTGGAACCCGATGCGTCTTGAGCAAAGAATCGGACGGATTCACCGGCTCGGCCAGGAGCGCGATGTGTATATCTACAATATGGCTACAAAACACACGGTGGAAGAGCATATTTTGAAGCTTCTCTATGAAAAAATCCATTTATTCGAAAAAGTCGTCGGCGACCTGGATGATATTTTAACAAAAATAGAGGTCGGCAATTTTGAAGAGCATCTGCACGACATTCTCTTTTATTCGTCATCAGATGAGGAAATGAAAATTAAAATGGAAAATCTGGCATCGTTCATCTCCTACGGACATGATCATAAACAGATCGGAGGCTAATACATGAGACAGGAGGAAATTCAAAGGTTTTTGGAACGTTTTTTCACCGCAAACGGGTGCGACATCACCGACAAAAGCCCCGGCCACTTAACGGTGCAGCTGACGGCTGAAGTCGATAAGCAAATCATGAACAGGCCATTTTATTGGCACTGGCTTGAAAAGACGGGCGGGGTGCCCAACCCGATGAAAATTACGCTGATCACAAATGAAGAAGCAGCGCCCGCAGATATTGACGGCGAATTCATTCACTTCGGGTCGCCGCGGCTGTTTCAAATATTTCAGGCGGTCAAAAAGAACGGAAAATTTATCCGCCTCTATGAAAAAATCAGCTCCGCGGAGGGACATATTCCGCTTGAGCCGTGGCTCGGTTTGAATGTAACGATTTCCTACCAGTCCGACATGAAAAAAGACAAGCTTTTGTCCCTCGGCCTCCATTTAATCAGCGGGCAGCTAACAGAAAACTTTCAGGAACGAATGGAAGCCAGGTCGCTTTCTTCGCACATTTCCGACTACTGCTATACAGTATCGCCCTTAATCAAACCGGAAAGCGCCATCAAACGGCTCGAGCGCTATATCGAACAAGCGGCCAGAACAGAACCCCTCGACTGGGCCGAAGCTTCTCTTAAAAGATGGAACAACGACCTTTCTCTTCTGAATCAATTTTACGAAGAGACGGAAGAAAAGCCCGAAGAATACGAAATTGAAAAAAAAGCCCTTCAAGCGCTTTACGAACCGAAAATCGAAATTAAAATTGAAAACGGCGGATTGTTTTATTTACAGAAAAAAATTTCAGGATAAATTTTCCGATTCGACACCGTTCTTCTTTTTATTCAGATCCCTCCCATTATAATGAATGTGGGGAGAATAACTTTTGGAACACAAATTGGAAAATCTCGGAAAAGTGTCGAGACCAGAGATCGATCTTTGTTTATCACAACACGTTTAACTGAAATACATAATGAAGTATTTTGGGGGGAAATGCCATGAATAAAGTGGAACATGAGAAAGAAGAATTGGACAAGGAGTGGGAAGAGCTGATCAAAAGTGCTCTCAATGAAGGCATTAGTCCGGAAGAAATAAGAATATTTCTCAATTTAGGAAATAAGACTTCCGAAGCTTCCACACCAATTGAAAGAAGTCATTCAATAAATCCCTTCTGAATGTGCTATAATATCGAAAGGAAGGTGATGACATTGATTGGCCAGCGTATTAAACAATATCGAAAAGAAAAAGGCTACTCACTATCTGAACTAGCTGAAAAGGCTGGGGTAGCGAAGTCTTATTTAAGTTCAATAGAAAGAAATTTGCAAACAAACCCCTCCATTCAATTTCTAGAAAAAGTCTCCGCTGTTCTGGACGTCTCGGTTCATACCCTGCTTGATGAAAAAGATGAAACCGAATACGATGGTCAATTAGATAGTGAATGGGAAAATCTAGTTCGTGACGCGATGGCATCAGGGGTTTCTAAAAAACAATTTCGAGAATTTTTAGATTACCAAAAATGGAAGAAGAGTCAGGAAAAGGAGTAAGTGCCGCATATCTTACTCCCTTTGGCATTGTAAAAATAAAACGGCGCCGATCAAGTATACATAAAAAAACGGATCATACCAGATCCGTTTTTTCATCATTCGTTTATTTATCTTCACTGTGCGCTCTTTCGTTCTCTTTTACATAACCTTTTTCATCGGCATGTTTATTTCCGTCGATGGTCAGGCCGTTCCATTGAGTAGCTTCAAACGAGAAATCGAGCTGTACAGAATCTCCTTGATATTTGTTCTGCACCATGTTGCCGTTGCTGTCTGTTGTTGTGTCATTGACAAATTCAATGACCATTTCGACTTTGTCAAAATCGTACGGATCTTTTGGAATTCCGTCGTACTCAGGCGCAGTCTTTCCGTTGATTGTCGCTACATTGATTTTGCCGTTGTCATGCAGGAAGCCAGGCTCGATCAGCTTTTTGACTTTGTCCATTGATGCTTTATCTTTTTTCACAGACATATTGTACAAGTCATAGAGGTTTGCGGAATCCAGGATGATGTTTTTAGGATAGCCGTTTCCGCCTTCAACGCCGACCGTCAGTACGCTCACTTTAAACTGTTTCAGGAAATCCTCGGCAGAGTTTTTCCCGCCGTTTTTCGCGTTTCCGTCAACGAAATTGCTGAAGCCCATTTGCATTAACACTTCTTTAATAGCCAATGATCCGTCATTTTTAAAGGTAAATTCTTTTTTGAATTTATCACCCGGTTTTAAGTTTGACAGGCTCACTCTTGCAGACGTTTCTTTTGCATTTAAGTCAAGCGTTCCTGCTGCATAAGTAGCATGAGTCGATTCGATATCGTTAAACGCAGCCCAAGTTCCTCCTCCTACTAATGCCAGTCCAAGAGCAGCGGATGCAACTCCCAATCCGATTTTTTTCTTTGTACCCATGATAACTCCTCCTTTTATAATAAGAAAATCTATATATGGAGACCTGAATAACAGGTGACCAACGAAAGTTACATTGAAACCCGGTCTTTGCCGGCAGTTTCGATCGCTTTTGCTTTTTGCTCAATCTCACGCAATGCCGCCGAAACAGTGATCACCGCATAAAGGATTAGCAATAGGCCCGGTACGATCAATAAGATGGCCGTGCCGATCGGTTTGCCGGCAAAGTCCAACAGATATCCGGCATAAGGAACCGTAATTCCGGAATATTTGGCGACAACATTTTCCGAAAGAACTGGATCGGAATCAGGATTTTGGTTGTTGTCCCCTTTTGTCTGAAACATGAGATTTGATTTATTTTTTGTTATACCGATAATTCGGTGAGTAACCATTGTGTTCTGGTCTTGCATGAATGTAATAATGTCGCCCTTTTTCAATGCCTCGGGATTGTCAACCTTTTGAACGGCGATAATCGACCCCGTTTTAAATTCCGGCTCCATCGAACCCGATAAAACCGTCTTCAATTGATATCCGAAGAGCTGGGGCTCCCCGCCGGACGATTTTGTCGAAATCACGACGATAACCGTCCCAATGATCAGCGTGAAAATAATCACATATAAGATATTGCTGACCCATTTCATGATTTTTTTCATGACTCATCCCCGCTTTCTAATGAATGTTTCTCTTTATTTTTTTCCTCACGAACAGATTGGCTGGCATCTGTATCTTTTGTTTGTTCTTTCCGCTCCACCTTGTTCGTTTTTTCTGACTCAGACTTACGATGAGACTCGGCCTTTTTTGGAGGCTTCGGCGTTTTTTCCTTGCAGTCGTTCAGCTTCATCGCCTTTGACCAAATAAACGGCTTTCCCCGTTTGTGATCGGGATGCCCTTCAGGTTTGATCAATTTAAAAACGTAAGTTCCTCCCTTTGTCGCGCGATTTGACTCTATCCTGTATACACGGCTTTTTGTTTCTTTGCCAATCGTACCTTTATCGATGACAGTCCCGTCTTTCGACTTTGAAGAACCATCGATTTTGTGCAGCTCCCATTTCCATTCAGAAGAAGTAATGTGTTTGCCGCTGTTTTTAAATTCAGCAAATAAAACCAACGGCGCACAAGTGTTTCCTTTTGTTTTTGTCTGTTTATGAAGCTTTAAATCGCTTCCGTCCCACACCTTATCATCTATGTCCTTAAATTTTGCAGACGCTTTCATCGTCAAGCTGTATGTTTCCACATCATGAAATGATGCGTTCGTATAATGATTCAGCTGACTCCCCAATCCAATCAAAAGGTAAATGATCAAAATTATTTGAAAACCGATGACTGCCTTTTTGCTTCTTTTTCGGCATCTCCTAGTTCGAGATAATCGAATCATGACTACCCTCCTAGCAGCTTTTTGTTCGTTTTAAAGAACCTTACAGTTAGAGTATAAAGAACAAACCATTGAATTGAAAACTGCCGAAATGGTCGATTTAGTTCGTTTTACAGAACATTATCGTTTAAATCCTCAAAAAATCTCTCAAATTCTCATCTTTTTGAAAAATATGAAGTTCTTTATAAAATACACATGTTATTCTTATTTTTCCGTATAAACCAAATGAACGAGGAAAAAAATAGGGGAGAAAGGATGATGACCCATGCTGAAAAAAATCATCGTGTCATGCTTTTTTTTACTGCCAATAATCGCCGGACCGCTTGATATACATGCGGCAGAGCAAACAACAGCCGGCATGACAAAATGGGAAGAAAAAGCTGTCCAGGCAGCGAAAAAAAGATACCCTGCAGCTGAAGTCCGGCTCACTCAAAAAGTATGGGACCGAAAACGAACCGATGAAGCAGTAAAGCAATATCATGTAACATTAAGCGAAGGAAATCGAAAATTTGGCGTATTTGTCACCATTTCATATGAGCCCTCAACCCATAAAATAAATAAAGTGGTAGTCGTCGAAGAATATAAATAAGCCGCTTTCTGTTGAAAAGCGGCTTCATTTTCGGTATGCCCGGACCATGTCCGTACCTGGGCGGAATAACGGCCCTTTGCTTCGCTATTTATGACGTTTAAAAAACATCATACAGCCGAGCGGGATAATGCCGAACCACCGAAAAATGCGGGACGGCGGTTTGCTTTCCCTGCGTCTTTCTTTCATTTCTTTTCTTTCTTGTTTCGGCGTGTCCATATATTTGACAAGCTGTTCTGTCATATATTTCACATAATCGTTCGTTTTCATCAAATCACCTCATGAGAGAGTCCTCTTATGATGAAGTGTTGTCAGCCCCTCTCTTTTTTATACACCAAACCGTTTTGATCGCTAATGCTCTTTCCAGTGACTGATGGTCTTTTTCCTTAGATGGAATTGAAAATCAGCAGTCTTTTCAGAATCAGCTGCCGTCTTCACTTTTAGCCTGACACGCTTCGTTTCCTTGCCGGCTGAAGCAATGGCATACATCACAGAGCCATACGCTTTGTTCTCCTCTCCAGCTTCTTCGTCTTGCATGTGCCTGATGGAGTGAAGGATTCCATTTTGCAGAAGATTTTGCTGAATGTAAAAATCTTTCGTCTGTTTGATAAAAGCATGCTTCGTCATAAAAGCCGCTGTCGAATGGGCGGCGCAAAGCATGCAGATCATCGCCAAAAAAACCGCTGCAGGGTAAATAAAGCCTCTGGAATTATTCACATGAATCACCTTCATAAAGAATGATAGATCGGAAATGCCGCACGGTATTGAGTACCGTTAAGACTGATTGCTTCAATGATGACTTGGTGATCTTGAAGCCGGAATGCGATGCGTTTGACATGCTGCAGCATCGGCACATGGCCTTTAGAATTCACTCGTTTTCGAATGAGCGCCTGATACGGTTCATAACGAACGGCATCACCTGAGGAATTCGTCATTTCAAGCGCCTGTCCGTTGTCTGCCACTTTAACGGCAACGGCTTCTTTGCATTCTTTCTGCATTTGTTCAGCTGTGATCGTCCATTCTTCCGGGCGAATTTCATTTTTTTTGACACCCGGGGATAAAAACAGCTGAAAAATCGTGGCAGCCGTTCCGGCGATAAACATGTAGACCGTTAATGACAGCAAAACATTAAGAAGGGTAAAGCCCTTTTGTTTTGAGAATCGCAAGGCAATACTGACGGTCATGCCTGTTTTCAACAGAGATGCAGACTTCATATTCTTCTCCTTTTTCCTCCCATTCAATCAAATATGCGGCTCCCTGATAAAACACGGTTTCAGCGGGCTTGTAGCGACCGGTCAGCATGTAGCCGCTGATCTTCTCATCTAATATGCGGTACCCGGCTTCTTCTTTTTTTGCCATCTCGGCTTTTAATTCAAGCTGATGGTACACGGGAATCATTAGAGCCGCTATCATCACCCATATACTGAATGCAGAAACAGTTTCGATTGTCATAAAGCCTCTATTTTTTTTGAACATTGATCTTACCGCTTCCTAAATAAATCGTCAGTTCAAAGGAGGCCCGGTTTGCTTCAATCAACATCTTTCCTCCTTGACTCGGAGCCCCGTTTGGGCTGTATGTGAAATGTTGTCTGAGCGTCGACTTTTTGATGGCAATTTTGTGATCATATTCCCTGATAAGATAAGGAGTCAAGCTCTCATCCGCAGGCTTGATGGTGTATTCACAATGATCAGCATCAAACAGCACGTTTATTTTTTTGTTTTGAGCGAGCGCTGCCTGCTGAGCATAAAGCAAATCGCCTTCAAGCTGTTCGGCAAAATGCTTGACGATCCTTGCGTCATATGCGGAAGGCAGTCTGTCAAACAAAAGAATCAGCATGATCGAGCTGAACAATAGCACGGTTAAACTTTCTAGAAGGGTAAACCCTGTTTGGTCCCTTCCCATTATTGTGTTTGTGCCTTGCCATTTGAAATCACGATCGATTTTCCATTAGGACACGCCAAATTTTTCTTGATATATCCCTCTGATTCAAGCTCTCCAAGACTTGGCGTTTTCCCGTCGTGATCCATCTGATACGCGGTAATTTGGGCCTGAACCATATTGATCAATCCCTCACAGCCTTTCTTTTGAATGTTTTGATTATGCTTCGTCACATTCGGGATCGTAATTAAGAGCAGAATTGAGATGACAAGCATAACGACCAGCATTTCTATCAGCGTAAATCCCTTTTCATTCAAATGGATGTCCTCCTTTATAACTGATTCATCATTTGATACATTGGCAAAAGCATCGACAGATAGAGGATTAAAATCATGGCTGCGGTAAATCCGTAAATCAGAGGCTGAAGCATGCTTGTCCACTTTTCCGCTTTCTTTTCAAGCCGGTCGATCAAAAATTGGCTGTATGAATATAGCTCCCTGTGGAGATGACCGTTCAATTGACCGTGAGCCACCGCTTTGGAGAGATCCTTTTCATAAAACGGATGCCTGTCCAGCATCTGTTCCAGCGCTTCCCCCTGTTTCAGCCTTTCGATCATGCGCTTTGCTTCCTTGTGAAAAAACGGCAAAAAAGGCTGGCTCTCAAACGCTTTTAAGCTGTCATATACAGACAATCCCGATGTTAAAAGATTGCTTAGCTGAAGCGATAAAAAATAGCTGTTGAATAATTTGAGGATTCTGCCTGCCAGCGGGATTTTAACGAGGAGGGCCATTTTTTCTTCCGGGGCTTTTTTTCGGAAAATCGAAACATAATACGTTAACAAAACCACAGCAATGATGAGAATGCACATAAAAAACAGCGGGAGGCTGTCAAAAAATAAAAAGATGAAGGAGGTCAGAAAAGATGTTTCGATATTCATGGAGTCATAGATCGCGGAAAACTGCGGAATAATCGCCGATTTCATAATATAGGCGATGAGACAGACCGTTGCAACCAGGAATGACGGATATTTTGCAGCCTTCTTCAATTTTTCGGACTGGTCGACTTTGCGGCTGAGCAATTCGCCGCTTTGCTTGAAAGCGAATGGCAAATTTCCGTGCTGCTCGGCAAAATAAACAATGCTGACGGCGTCCCTATGAAACGAAATCATATTCAAAACCTGAAAAACGGGATAACCTTCTGCCAGCTTTTTTCTTCCGAATGAAATGTCCGCTTTTTGCTTATTGTCGAATTGCAGCTCAAGCATATTCAAAGCGTCGAGAAGCGTATACCCGTTCATCATCATTTCGCCGAGCTTCTCAAACAGCTCCGCCTGCTTCCGAAGGGGCCATCTTATGTTATTCAGTCTCATGATGCACCCATCTGTTATAAGTTTCCTTCGGGAGATAGCCGAGCGCTATCCCTTTTCGAATCAATTTTCTCAGCGTTTCAAAACGGCTGTTCACGTATGCGCCTTTTGCCTCTTTTATGCACAGGTTCAGACTCTTCCCGTACAAAAGCTCAAAAACGCTCACTCTTCTTCCGTTCCCCGACATCCTGCAATACAAAGAACACCGCTCCCCGCAAAACGGACAAACAAGGTTGACGAGACGCTGTGCGCTTATAGCGACAAGCGTCTGCTCAATTTCGGTCATATGAATGCCAAACTCAAGCAGCCGGTATATAGCTCCTTTTGCGTTTTTCGCATGCATGCTAGATAATACAAGATGTCCCGTCAGCGCAGCTCTGACGGCGGTTTTGGCTGTTTCGGCATCGCGGATTTCTCCGAGGATGATCATGTCGGGATCATGACGGAGAACAGCCTTTAAACCTGCTGAATACGTCATGCCCGCTTTTTCATTCACCTGTACTTGAAGAACATGCTCGCTTCTGGATTCAACCGGGTCCTCCAGCGTGATAATATTGCGGTTGAAATGCTGTTTGGCATACTCGATCAGCGAGTACAGGGTCGTCGTTTTTCCCGAACCGGTTGGACCTGTGAAGATCAGCAGACCGTGGGAATGTTTCAGAAAAGACAGCAGCTTTGCCGTTGCGTTTGGAAACAAAGACAGGCTTCTGAGCGGCGGGGCGCTTGCCTGCGGCAATACGCGAATAACCAGGCTTTCGTCGTATATGGTAGGCAAAGTCGACATTCTCAAGTGAACGGGCTGATTGTTCACTTTAATGGTTAAAGCACCGCTTTGCGGCTGCCTTCGCTCCCCGATATCCATTGAAGAAAGAAATTTAAAGTGAGAAATGAGCCTTGAGCACTCCATTCTCGTCAGTCTGCCCTTTTGAAATAGTTCATCATCAATTCTAAAGCGGATAACCGCCTCTTTTTCCCCCGGAACGATATGAATATCAGAAGCTCTCATCGCACACGCCTCTTCGATCAATTTCCCGCTTAATGATTCAATCGCGTACACAATCGTTACGCCTCCTTTCTAATCGCAGTTTAAGCGAAAAGCATCGGAAGCTTCAAATCCGCAAAAAACGGAAATATGCCGTTATCGTGGGACAAAAAAAGATTATGAAACACGAAAATTGCTTTTTCCGGCTCATATTTTTTACAATACTGCTCTTCAAACCGTGTTTTTATATGTGCCATCGCCTTCTTCCAGGATGCGGAACCCTTTCTTCGAAAGAGCTTTTGCGAGATTCTGCTCTGTTTTGACATTGGAAAAATCGATGCCCCGTTTGACCACCGTCTGGGCCATTTCGGGACGAATGCCGGAGATCGTCGCTTCAATTCCTAAGAGCTTCGTTGTGTCAAGTATTCTGAACAACTGATAAACAACCATTGTATCGATGATCGGAACCCCGGAAATATCGATAAATAAATGCGATAAACGGAGCCCTGCGCATCGCTCAAGAGCGGATTCCAAAATCCCCTTCGCTCTATGTGTATCGATTTCTCCTATGATCGGCAAAACGCCTATATGGCTTGATATCGGGATCACCGGGGCGCTTAATTCATGAATCATTTCATTTTGGGTCTTTAATTGGCTCATCGTCAACAGATCATATTCCGTCATGAATTGCCCGATGATTTCATCCATTATCAAATTGAGCCGTCTGCTCCATTCCAACACGTCGCACTTGGAACTTTCGGGTGCTTCTTCATGAGAAAACATCCCGATTTCATCAATAATAATTCTCCGGAACACGTTGATTCCGTTTATGCTTTCATAGATGGGAACTTGGCTCGCTGCCCTGTCCCGCGCCATTTCTCTCGCACAATCCAGCGCTTCCTCCCATTCTTTTTCCGGCTGATGCGCTGTCAATAGGTGGGCAACCGCCCGGATATACGGCTTTGCCTTATCGGGCGACGAGATGCCGGACGTTTTGGATAACCATTGATTCGTTATTTTGTCCGATCGTTTGATTAAATAATGATACAGGGCAGAATGTTTGTTTTTCATAACTATCCTCCTTATCAAAAACGGAAATGCTTATGTATAAAACAAGCGATTTTGCCAACACTAATTTTGTAGCGGCATTGGGCTATAGCCAAGCGGTAAGGCAACGGACTTTGACTCCGTGATGCGCTGGTTCGAATCCAGCTAGCCCAGTTTCCAAGCGTAAAAACCGAAGATTGCTGAAAATGAAGTTTTTTCAGCATATCTTCGGTTTTTTCACGAAACAGAGCGTTGCAAAGCGCTTCTCTTTAATAGCTTTAATAGCTCGCCGGGGTTATATCCGACAACAAGCTTTTCACCGTTGACGATGATCGGGCGCCTCAAGAGCTTCGGCTTTTCAATGAGCAAGTCTACTACTTCGCTCACCGTCAGCTCCTCGATATTCAAATTGAGCTCTTTGAATGCTTGGCTCCTCGTCGCCAATATTTCATCGAATCCTTCCGTTGTCAAAGACAGAATGTGTTTTAATTCCTCTTGATTCGGCGTCTCCCTGAACAGATGGCGTTCCTTAAAATCGATCTGATTCGCTTTCAGCCAATGCTTTGTTTTCCTGCATGACGTGCAGCTCGGGTAAGAATAAAAGATCAGCTCTTCCATGGTTGGTTTCCTCCTCTGTATTGTTCTGTCCTGTCTTTGTTATGATTAGTACCCGGAATCTTGTTTCATTAAACACGTGCAAAAAACATTCCGTTATCACAAAATTGTAAAAAATGAATTGATTTTCCCAAAATGAAAATGTTTACATTCCAAGAGCGATTGATCTATAATAGAAACAAAGGGGCTTTCTGGGAGGGATATCAATGAATCGCATGTTCCGCGTGTTAGGTTTCTGGACAGGTATTTTTGCGGTCATGTTTTATTTAGGAGATATGAAAGATGCGTCATTGCTGTTTTTCGGCCAAACTGTTTTCTTCGTGTTCTTATCGTATCTTAACTTGACAGAACGGATGTACATTTATATTTTCGGCGCATACTTGACGGTCTTTTTTGCCGCGTTTACATACTATTCCGTGTTTATTATGGTCCCCGGGCAAGGAGGCCATTAAGGCACGAAAAAAGAGACGATCCGCCTGGATTTCGTCTCTTTTTTCATTTTATAATGTGAAGCCGTTGATGAACGGATTTTGTTCCTGTTCCGTCAGCAAATCCGTCTCAGGGCCGTGTCCGCTCAATACGAGCGTATCTTCAGGAAGAGTAAGCAGCTTTTTGTGAATGCTGTCCATTAGAACATCGTGGCTTCCGCCCGGGAGATCTGTGCGGCCGATGCTCCCTTTAAACAGAACATCGCCTGAAATGATCAGGTTTTCCTCTTCTGCATAATAAGAGACGCTTCCGGGCGAGTGGCCTGGCGTAAAAAGAACCTGAAGCTTGAACGGACCGATTTTCAGCTCGTGCTCTTTGTCGATCAGCCGGTCGGCTTTCTCTGCTGTAACAGCCTGACCAGTTAACAGAGACGACCCGTTTAATGAAGGATCTGTCAGCCATTCCGCTTCATTTTTATGGACATAGACGGGAATATCCCACTCTTTTCTCACCTTGTCAACAGCTCCGATATGGTCAAAATGGGCATGCGTCAATAGAACGGCGAGCGGTCTAAGATGATGTTCTTTTATATAAGCATTCAGTTTACCGGCTTCACCGCCGGGATCAAATATTAAGCAGGCGCCGTCATCATTTGCTAAAATATACGCATTTGTTTGAATCGGCCCTAACGGCATTCTTCTCCATTTCATCCTTTTCACCTCAGTCTCATTATGAACGTTTTGTGAGAAACTTTCAATGAACCATGTTCCACTCGACAAAGCTAATGAAAACGGTTAAAATAAAATTGGAAATAAACTGCAGGGGATCCAAACGAAGGGGGTTAATATTGATGTTGCTCGTGATCATTTTCGGCCTTGTCACGATATTATCTGCTGTTGGGGCACTTCGTTCGCTTAAACAAATCAACGTTCTCGGGATATTGTTCGGAGGAGCGGCTTTTTTTGTCTTCGGCTGGTTTACGGTAATGACAATTATAAACAGCGGGTATCCGACGGCTCACTAAAGACCGCCTCTGCCGCTGAATGGACAGCCTTGTTCCGTTATGAAACGGAACAAGGCTTTTAAGCTTGGGCTTATTTGTTTAAATGTTTTTGAACGCTTGACAGTTTGCCTTCCATTGTCGTTTTCTTATCGCGCCTGTCATCGATTCTGATGTTTGTGGCCACCCTGTGTATCCCTTTTTGAAAAGGGGCTTCATGGATGGTTTGAATGACGTGAAATAAATCGCTTAGCTCCCCTTCAATCAAGGTATTCATCGGCGTCAGCTGATATTTGATTCTTCCTTCCTTTTGAAACCCTTCTAAAATCGTTTGAATCTCCGCTACATAACTGCTCACACTCGGGGTTTCCGTTCCGATCGGGATGATGGTTACGTCTGCTATTGCCATCGCAACATGCTCCTTTCTATTCTTTGACTACAAGTGGTTCTATTGTTTTCGAACCGAGTGAAATGATCTCATCGTGCGCATAGCCGTACAATAGATATTGACCGTCTGGAGACACGGTGATCGGAAGCATTTCCACACTCTTCTGAATCACGCGCCGCTCCCCCGTCTTAAGGCTGATGGCGATCAGATCGCACAGGGAGCTCGATGCACCCGGCTGATACGTGTAAAACCATTCGTTTTTCTGATCATAGCCGTATTCCATAGGCGACTGTCCTGTATCATCGGAAAACAGCGGGAGCGTGACAGACAGCCGTTTTTCCGATGACTTCACATCAGAAAATATGTAGGTCCCGTACCCGTTTTTACCCGATGATGTCACGACCAGCCTGACATTGTCAAACACGTCGGAAAGCAGCGCATCATCGGCAAGCTTCGTTTGCCTTCCCGCCGGTATGTCATAGGAATACACAGGGGCCGGCTTTTCCCGGTCCCTGTTATCCCACTTTACATAATCGAATGAATCGGGCGATGTCCAATGAACAAAGGCAGCCTGGGCAATGTTTTGCTCCGTTGTCTGTTCTTTTGCATTGATCAAATATGAATGATAGTTCCAATCTTTCGTGAATGCCGTCACATATAGAAGATAAGGATCAAACTCATTCCAGTCAACCTGCAGTTCGTTCGTGTTAAAACCTTTTGTAAACAGCTTTTCGCCCCGCACATTCATCAGCGTCAATTTGAACTCGGAGCCGTCTCCGGCGGTTTGGATGAGGATCATGTCTTTTTTACGGTTCAGTTCAGCTGTGATCAGCCGTTCATCGGTTTTGTATATCGTTTTCTTGGTCCCTGTAAATATATCATATGACTTTACTTCACTTCCCGCAACCGGGTCAGTTGCGGTATATAATATCGTTTCATTATCAAGCCACCCTGCCGCCGCATCAAAATACCGGTCCTTCACCGGTATTATCTTTTCTTCTTTTGCATCGCTATGATTCTTTCCAGCAGAATCCGCATTGTAGGA
Source organism: Bacillus sp. JJ675 (assembly GCF_036963165.1). NCBI lineage: Bacteria > Bacillati > Bacillota > Bacilli > Caryophanales > Bacillaceae > Bacillus > Bacillus sp. JJ675. The sequence continues at coordinate 19,456 of NZ_JBALMR010000043.1, forward strand.
GCCCTTTGAACCGCCTGATTGCGAAGGTGTGCAGGCGGCTGTTAAAACGGTAAACACAGCGGCAATGATCCATAATGAAACTCTCAAACCGGCCATTCTCCCTCCGTAAATGTTTCGCTGCCTACCTTTACGATGTGGCGCCGGTAAAGGTTTCAGCTTTCAAAAAAACAAGATGCCCAAAGAATTCCTCTGCTTTTACAATATATATCGTCAAAATCGGCTATGGGTAAAGGGTTTTTCCCTTTTCCAAGCTCAACGGTGTATCCTTCTTTGCCGTAAAAATGGATGAACCAATCCCTGAAACCGGCGTAGCTGTCAATATATCTGATGCCTTTATAACCGCTGAGCCGCTCAAACACTTGAACAACATTGACAGATTCCGGAGGCTCGAATCCTTCATAGCCCCAATAGATCTCTTCCCCTTGCGTATGAAGCGCTATAAGCCGGTCAGGCGGCCGGCTCTCGATTAGATCGTGCATGACGATCGCTTCAGGTTCTGTAAGCGGAGCGTCTCCCGGATAATCCCGGTATGAGGGCGCCTTAGGAGGCTTGCGCTGTTTTTCGATTTCCCAAAAAGACGGAAATTGGTTGTTCAGATCGACTCCGTTAATGTTCGCTTTCCATTCCCTAAATTCAGACTGATATTCGTTCATTTCATCAAGGGGCTCAAGATTTATTCCGAGATGCTCCGGGCCGTTCAGCACAAGATCGACTCCGTCGGGATTCACGAGCGGAACGATTGAGAGCTTCGTCATCTGAAAAAGCCTGAGCGGCGAAAAACCGAGAATCTCACCGCCTTTGCATAAAGACAGACAATATTCTTTGACCCACTTCATTAGCACCGAAGTGGTGATCCACTCGTTCGCATGAAAAGAAGCATTGATATGCGTTCTTTTTTCAGCATGCTCAGCTCCGATGTTCAGCTCGTATATCGGCTGGCCCAATACAGAGCGTCCAATACTATGGTATGTGACAAACGGAAAGCATTCCGCGATTTTTTCAATTTCGTGTTTCAGCGTTTGCGAATCATATATCACCGTATCAGTCAGCCACGGCTCATTTTCCAGCCCGGGCTCTCCATTCACCAATAATTGCAGCTGTTCATATGTTTCTGCTGCCGCCGCATCTTTTCCTGCCTGTGGATGCAATCCGGGAAAATAAAATTCCCCGACGTCCGCGTTAAGGTTCGCACTGACTAAAAGCGGTTCGGGAATGTTCAGGATGTCTGACAATCTTGACATGTCTTGTTTTAACTCCGGTTTAATGTTGATGAATGCCATCAATGATCCCTCCCACAATAGCATATGAAGAATGCTTGTTCGGCGAACATCAATCATAAAAAAAGCTTCCGCCCCAAGGACGGAAGCGCCGCAAATCAAGCAGCTCTTTTATTCTATTTCGTTAAACTGTCCGTTATGAATTTCAACTGTCCTTCTAATGAAATCGGATCGGAAAAATAGAAGCCGATCGGGTCGATTTTATAGACATGGCCGTTTTTGACGGCGTCAAGGTTTTTCCAAATGGAAGTGCCGAACACACCGCCGTCGTCTCCGCCTGATTGCCAAGGACCTATAAAAATATAGTCTCCGGCGAAGTCAGGCAGCTTTTCCAACGAAATGCTCGTATACCCGGGGCCGGTGCTGATGGCTTTTTCCTTTGTTAGCTTCGTGGCGTTTAATCCGAGTTCTTTATAGACAATGCTTCCGCCCCGTCCGAATTTTTCGCCGAACACGTAAATCTCTTTGCCGTTCGTCTGCATAATGGAGACCGTTTTGTCACCGACGGCTTTTTGAACCTTCGGTTTTGCCGCCGCAACTTTTTTGTCCCACTCAGCCAGCCATTTTTCCGCTTTATCTTCCGTCCCTGTCATCTTCCCGAAATCTTCGAGTTGTTCTCTCATGCCCTTTCCGTATTTCAGAGCGACCGTAGGCGCGATTTTTTCCAGCTTTTCGACATCCGCCCCTTGAGTTGTCCAAACGATGATCAGGTCGGGTTTTAAATTAATGATTTTTTCTTCTGAAACTCCGTCGCCAATGTTTGTCACGCCATCGGTTTTTCCTTTGAAGTACGGGTTTTTGAATACTCTGTCAGAAGCCCCGACCACGTGAATGCCGAGCGTCTTGAGATATCCGTAATAGTCATCGGCCAAGACGACCACCCGTTTTGGATGCTTAGGGACTTTAACCGTTCCGTTTTCGGCCTTGTATGTAATGGTTTCTTTCTGCTTTGAGCCTGAAGAAGAGCCTTTGTTCGCTGATTGATTTCCGCATGCTGCCAAGGCTGCAATCAATAATAAGGCAAAAAAAGCCGCCGTGATTTTCTTGCATCTATGAGTCATCTTTCATTCCTTCTTTCCGAGTTTTGATAAAGAGAATCATTATCAAAATGATTATATCACAACAAAACAAAGGTAAACACGATGTTTTTTGAAATGTTTCTCTACTGTATTCCGACAGCGCCAAAAAAGCTTCCGGCCAATGCACGGAAGCTTCAGCATGTCTAAGAAAATTCATAAGTTCAATGATATTATTCGAAAACTTCGCAAAGAACTGTTCGGGAAAGGGCCTGAAAGGATTCATACTGTATTTGTAGAAAACATGGCAGTCTCAACACTGTACAGAAATCTGAGTGCAAGCGAGCAGTTTATCCCCGCAGACCTGAAGGAAGAGAAATGGTGCATGCGGCCCGGACAATCCTGATTCAAGATCTTTATCCCAAACGAACGCCGGATGGAATGGAGAGGAGCTGATCTGGGCTGGGTTAGTTCATGTGTTTTCTGATATAAAAATTGAGGACCATCCCGCTTTATCTGTGTTTGTCTTTGATCAAAAAGAAGCGCTGCAAAGCTAGCATATTTGTCGTTGACACATTTTTGTCACATTTGATATAATGTTGCTACGGCTATAGAAGACAAAAGCACTGGAATGTATGCACGAACTGTATATATTCTCTTTCAATATCTTAATTCTGCTTGATTTTGTTGTATGGGTCTGCATACAAGTTAGGCAGCATTCGAACGCCTGGTTGACACAGGTTATTTGAGTGCTGCCTTTTTTTATTGTCTTTCTGCCATAACTGTGAAAAAAGAAGAAATATTGGAGGGTTTTAGTATGGCTTTTCGAAAACCGGATGAAATAGCGGATGCAGCAATTGAAGCAGGGATGAAAAAAATACAGCTCCCGCTGCCGTCTCTGCTTGTATTGGGGTTTTTAGGCGGCGCATTTATCGCGCTTGGGTACTTGCTTGACATCAGGGTAATCGGCGACCTGCCGAAAGAATGGGGAAGCCTGTCCAGCCTGATCGGAGCTGCCGTATTTCCTGTCGGTCTGATACTTGTGGTGCTCGCTGGCGCTGAATTGATTACAGGGAATATGATGTCCGTTGCGATGGCTTTATTTTCAAGAAAAATATCATTAAAACAATTGGCGGTTAACTGGGGAATCGTCACGATGATGAACTTAATCGGAGCACTGTTTGTTGCTTATTTTTTCGGACATTTGGTTGGTTTGACTGAAACAGGTCCTTATTTGGAAAAAACGATCGCCGTTGCACAAGGAAAACTCGATATGAGCTTCGGCAAGGTTCTCATTTCCGGCATCGGCTGTAACTGGCTTGTATGTCTTGCGGTATGGCTTTCTTTCGGCGCACAAGACGGAGCAGGAAAAATCCTTGGCATCTGGTTCCCAATTATGGCTTTTGTGGCAATCGGATTTCAGCACGTTGTCGCCAACATGTTTGTGATTCCCGCAGCCATTTTTGCAGGCTCGTTCACGTGGGGGCAGTTTATCGGAAACATCATTCCGGCCTTTATCGGCAATGTCATTGGCGGAGCCGTGTTTGTCGGTCTCATTTATTTTATTGGATACCACAAGAAAGACCGCTCCAGAAAAGAAATGAAACAGGTATCATAAACAGGGCAAATCCACTCGATGAATCATATCAATCCCGTCCATAAAATGGACTTTGGTGGATATACTTACAAAAGCAAAGGAGGCTGTCGAGAAAATCTCGACAGCCTTTATTTTTCCTTAAAATATCCATTCTCCTGTAATAAAAGAAAGACTAAAAAGGATGGTGTCTTTCTCATGTTTCACACGACGCAGCCGAATTTGTTCTGCTTGATCAACTCGTCGAAGAGGATCATCACTTCGAAAAATTGATAAACACATAGACTTCTCTTTTATCATTGAAAAGGTTAAGCCTTACTACAGCGAAAACATCACCGGCATGAGTAGGAGGACCACAAAGTAAAGGTCAGACAAAATCGTTTGTCTGTTTCAGGGAAAACCCAATAAAAAAAATAGAGCAAAGCTTTGCAGATTCAAAACAGCTGCAGGGGCTTCGCTATTGCAGGTTGAGGGGAAAACGGAATGTGATTGAACAAGTTCTCCTCACAGCCGCATGCCAGAACAGATTGCAACATACCCAGCCAAGCAGGGCCAGATATGTGGGAGCTCTCTTTTTGTATCTAAAATCCGATGAATATCTAAAGAAACAGCACATAAACAAAAAAGCCTGTAGAAAAGACATCGTTTTCTCTACATGCTGAAGCTTCCGGCCAATGCACGGAAGCTTTTTCTTATTCTTTATTGCTTTTCTTTCGGTGACTTTTTAAACGTTCACTGTCATAAAATCTCAATAGATCCCCGTAAATGATTTGATCAGAGTATGAAAGCTCCTGTTTTGCTTTTTCGGCAAAAGCTTCACAGCTTTCTGGATCTTTCGCAGGCTCGCCGGTTGATTTATCATAGCATACGCCGTCTGTATATATGCGGTCCTTCGTAATGATGCTGCCGTCGCGAAGAACTGTGAATTCCGTTTTATCGCTGGAAAACAGGTCGTTCCCGAACTGGATTTGATCGCTTGAATCGATCCCGAGCAAGTTGAGCAATGTCGGTCGGATATCTACCTGACCGCCGACGGTGTCAATCGTTTTCGGCTTTTTATCCGTGACGCCCGGAATGTGGATCACGAGCGGGACTCGTTGAAGCTGGACTTCTTCAAAAGGCGTGATTTCCTTGCCGAGGAACTGTCCCATCGCTTCATTATGGTTTTCCGAAATTCCGTAATGGTCCCCGTATAAAACGATTATCGAATTATCATACAGTCCGTCCTTTTTCAGCTTTTCAATGAACCGTTTAAGCGCTTCGTCCTGATAGCGGACGGTCGGGAAATATCTGTTCAGCGTGCGGCTTTTCGAATCGAATTCGTCGATCATTTTATCCTCTTCGTTCAGTTCAAAAGGAAAATGATTCGTCAGCGTGATCAAACGGGTGTAAAACGGCTGCGGGATTTTTTTCATCAGCTCTGATGTCTGCTCAAAAAATTCTTTATCTTTCAATCCCCACCCTACCGAGTTTTCATCATTTACGTCATACGATTTGACATCGTAAAACTTATCATATTTAAGCGACTCGTACATGATGTCCCGGTTCCAGAAGCTTTTGTTGTTTGCATGAAAAACCGCGGAATAGTAGCCGTGATTTTTTAAAATGGCAGGCATCGCCGTATATTTGTTTGCGGCATTTGTAAAGAAGACCGCTCCTCTTCCCAAAGGATAAAGAGAGTTGTCGACGATGAATTCAGAATCTGCTGTTTTCCCCTGTCCTGTCTGATGATAAACGTTTTCAAAGCTGTAGCTTTTTTTGATCAGGTCGTTCAAATAAGGAGTGATTTCTTTGCCGTTCAATTTCCGGTTCAAGACAAAGCTTTGGGTGGATTCCAATGAAACTAAAATCACATTGCGCCCTTTGGCGATTCCGGACATTTTCTTGCTCGGGTCAGTCCGGTTTGCGCTGAGATAGTTTTCGATTTCGGTGAGGCTGTTGCTGTCAGCCAGTGCGCGCTGGGCAGACTGCTTGGACTGGATCAGGGCATCGTAGATGTGGAAATTGTAGAGGCTGATGTTTTTGACGAGCACTTCCCTGTCAAACGATCTCGTCAAGAGCTGCGGCCTCTCTGTTTCCGATACTCCCAGATTAAAAAAGAAAACGGCTGCGACAAACAGAAAGTAAGCCGCCTTCTCTTTCCTTGTCGCCGCACCGACGGTTTTCTCCGGCTGGCGCTTGTACAGCCACATCAAAATGATGATGTCAACGACGAGAAGGAGATCGGTAGGCATGAACAAGGAATTGATGCTGCTTCCCAAGTCGCCCATGTTATTCGTCTGGAACAATACCGGGATCGTCAGAAAGTCATTGTAAAAACGGTAGAAAATCATATTTGCCAAGAGGACGAACGTCAGAACGATGCTCGCCCCGATAATAAAACGATTTCTGTTTTTTTCTTTAAAAAACAGGCCGAATCCGAAAATAAACAGCAAAAAACTTAGTGGATTGATGAACAAAATATACTCTTGCATAAAATTTTCGATTTTAATGTTGAAGCTTGTTTTATACACGACATACGTTTTCAGCCACATCAGCAATGTCGCAATGAGCAAAAACGAAATTTTCGAAAAAAATGACTTTTGCATTCCAAACCTCCCTATGCAGCACTCGGGCAGATTCCATAAATTTCATGTTTTAGTAAAAAAGTTAAAAATAACTAAATTATATCTTAGCGTGTCTTTTTAAAAAAATCAATCCATTTTTACAAAGCTTCCCTTAATGAAGCTGGGCCTCGCTTTGCAGCCATGCGTTCTTTGCGATCCACGCCCCGCCGATAACGCCGGCATCATTTCCGAGTGAAGCGATCACGATATCAGCAGCCTCTCCAGCTCTTGGAAACACGTACTTTTTAAACGATTTTTCAACATTGGCGCGGAGGATTTCGCCCGCTTTTGACACGCCGCCGCCAATGACGATTTTTGAAGGATTCAAGGAGCTTGCCAGATTGCCGAGAACCAGTCCGAGGTGGTTTGTAACATATTCGATGACATACGCTGCTGCCGGATCGTTTTGTTCAGCCGCTTCGAAAATTTCGCGTGAAGATAGTGCAGGGTGATCTTTTAAAACGGTTTCACAATCGCCTGCCGCAATTTTCTCTTTGGCGATCCTGACAATGCCGGTGGCGGACGCAATCGTTTCAATGCAGCCGGTTTTCCCGCAGTTGCAAGGGGCACCTCCTTCTGCAGCAGCACAAATGTGGCCGATTTCTCCTCCGGCTCCATTCTTGCCGTGGACGATTTCACCGTTGACGATAATGCCGCCGCCGACACCGGTTCCTAACGTAACGAGAATGAGATCTTTTGCGCCGTCACCCGCACCTTTCCACATTTCCCCGAGCGCGGCGATGTTTGCGTCGTTTTCGATGACGGCCGGAAGCCCTGTTTCCGCCTCCAGATGGTCTTTTAACGGATAGTTTTCCCAGCCCATATTGGTCGTCTTGTAAACAACGCCCGTCTCTATATTAACCGGTCCAGGCGCACCCATTCCGATCCATTTTAAAATGTGTTTCGGCTTTCCGATTTCCTTCAGCTTGCTGTCAATCGCTTTTGCGATGTCTACCGTCACCATTTTTCCAGATTTATCCGTCGGGATTTCCCACTTGTGGCGGATCTCCCCATAAGCGCTTACAAAAGCGAGTTTTACGGTCGTTCCCCCGAGGTCGACTCCGACCAGCCAGCTTTCATTCATCATAAGTCCCCCTTAAAACCCAACTGTTTTATTTTCTCTTTATATTTGTCAGTTCATTCTGCAAAATCGACATCGCTTGTGCCCATTCTTTTTTTTCGATCAGGTTTGCAAGAAGCATTTCTTTGAGTTCGTCCATCATATACTCAAGCTCCAGCTCCCGATTTCCGAAATACACATAGCACCCGAATCGTTTCAAGAACAACTGTACATCGTATGCTGTTTTCATGTCATCCACCATTCTTTTAAAAACCTAACAATAGCGTATAAATAAACCCGGTTGGCGTCAAGCAAAAAAAAAGCCTGTCTTCTATTTGTGAAAACAGACTTTAGCGGTCGGGGTCCTGCGGGTCTAAAAATACGGGCCTTCTGTTTTTCAGCGGCATCGGAGTGCGAATCGCGATATCGCGGAAAGCCCTGTAATCAAAGGGAATAAACGGCCATAAATAAGGAACATGAAAGGATTTCATCCTTACCAGATAAATGATCCAGCAGAAAATGCCGATGACAAAGCCCATCGGACCAAAAGCCCCCGCAGCAATGAGAAGGGCGAGCCTGACAAGGCGGTTGGCGATGCTCATCTCATAACTCGGCGTGGCGAACGTGCCGATTGCCGCAACGGCTAAATACAGCACGACCTCATGGGAGAAGAGCCCGACCTGCACCGCCACTTCGCCGATCATTAACGCAGCCACAAGACCGAGAGCTGTGGCAAGCGATGACGGCGTGTGAATCGCCGCCATTCTCATCATATCGACCCCTAATTCGATGATCAGAAACTGCGCCAGTAACGGCAGCGCTCCCTTTTTATCAGGCCCGATATAATGAAGGGCGTCCGGCAGCAGTTCAGGGTGAATGGACAGCAAAAACCACAGCGGCAGCAGGAAGATCGATGCCAATACCGATATAAAGCGAACCATACGCAAATAAGCCCCTGCCAGCGGTTTATTTCTGTACTCTTCTGCATGCTGCAAATGGTGCCAGAAGGTTACAGGCGTAATCAGGGCGCTCGGCGAGCCGTCGACAAAGACGAGGATGTGGCCTTCATACAAATGTACTGCGGCCGTATCAGGCCTTTCTGTATAGCGGACCGTCGGATACGGATTCCAATGTCGGCCGCCGATGTACTCTTCCAGCGTTTTTTCGGCCATTGTCAAAGCATCCGTATCGATCGCTTCCAGTGATTTTTTTAGCTTTTTCACGTTCTCCAAATCAGCGATGTCTTCAAGATAGCACACGACAACGTCCGTTTTGCTTCTTCTCCCTACTTGGAGAATCTCCATTCTCAACGAACGGTCGCGGATTCTTCTTCTTGTCAATGCTGTGTTAAATACAATCGTTTCGACAAAACCGTCCCTCGATCCCCTGACGACACGTTCATTGTCAGGCTCTTCAGGATTTCTCGCCGGATATGTCCTGGCATCTATAACAATGGCATGGTCGACACCGTCTGCAAACAGCACGGCCGGACCCGCCAGCACCTGGTCTGCTGCTTTGTCGAGGTCATCCTCTGTCGAAACTTCGATATAAGGTATATAGGTTTTGATCAGCTTTTCGAGCGGATCGTCTTCCAGACACTCAGGAGAAAGCTTTGAAAGATTTTTTAGCAAATGATGCGTAATATCGTCTTTTACAAACCCGTCGACCAAATACAGGGCCATGTTTCTTCCGGCGTAGATCACATCGAGCCGGATCATGTCAAAGCTTTTGCCGATCCCCAATTTTTCATTTAAATATTTGACATTTTCAGCCAGGTTTTCCTTCACAAACTGTTTTTTTCCCATGAAAAAGCTCCCGTCAAAAGATCTGTTTTTCAGACCATTTTTAACATAACGGAAGCATTTCATACTTGATTACTTGTCTAATTCATTTTTAATTTCATTCTTCAGCGTTTGATACATCTCTTCATCCGGTTTTTCTTTTAGCGCTTGTTCAACGGACTGCTCCGCTTTTTTCAATTCTCCCTTTTTGGCGTGCAGCACTGCAATATAATAGAAGGAAGCATGATCTGAAGGATCTTTTTTCACGAGGGCTGCGAGCCTTTTTTCAGCGGTACCGTATTCGCCGAGCTGAATTTCGGAAATGGCGAGGACTTTCAAAATGTCGCTTGAAGTGTCTTCCCGTCCGCCGGCTTCCTGCAGCGCATTCCTCACCTTTTCGTATTCGCCTTCTTCATACCACTTCCAGGCATTATACAGGAGGGCGCTTTCCTGAACGGGCGCGGAATGAAAGCCCCAGTAAAGCGCTCCTCCGCCAATGACGAGGACTGAAACCCAGCCGATCACCCGCTGCCCCGCGTTCCTTTTCCCGGGGAGCCCGACTGCCATTGCCGAAAGCAATCCCCCGATCAAGCCGCCGATATGCCCGGCGTTGTCAATGTTCGAAACGGCAAAGCCGAGCCCGAGGTTCAGGATGATGATGACGATAATATTCGTTCCAATCGTCTTTAAAAAGGCCTTTCGGTTTGAAAAAGCGAGGAACAAAAGGGCTCCCAAGCATCCGAAGATTGCCCCTGACGCTCCCGCAGAAGGATACGGACTGAACAAAAAGCTGCCGATCGAACCGAAAATCCCGGCCGTTAAGTAAATCGCGAGAAACCGGAATGAACCGTAGACCCTTTCTGCTGCCGCTCCTACCGACAACAATGCAAACGTGTTAAATAACAAGTGGACGAGTCCGATATGGAGGACGATCGGCGTAAGCAGTCTCCACCACTCCCCCGCCAATATTAAGCTGTTTTCCTTTGCGCCAAACCGAATGAGCGTTTCGGTATTTTGGCTGCCTCCCGATATTTCTAATAGAAGAAACATGATGACTTGAAGACCGGCGAAAAACCAGGTGACAATCGGCGTTCCCCTTTCAAAAAGCGCCGCTTCCCGCTTTCTTTCTTCTTCCCTGCGCTTTGCAGCCTCCAAAACTTCAACCCTGATTTTCTCGGCTTCTTCGTATGTAGCATCCTTGATGTCTTCCGTCCAGCCGCCAGTATGTATGTGTAAGGCGACGGCGATTTTCTTGAGGCCTTCCTCTATGGAGGCTTCATCGATGAATATCGGCGCAATGCTGACTCTTTTGCCTTCAATCGAATGGCTGACAACGTCTTCCCACTCGTCAACAGGCGCTTGCTGTGATAAATAAACGGTTAAAACCGAAAGCTTCCGTCTGCCTGAGGCGGCCCTTAAACGCTCCGTTCTTTCTGCTAATGACTCAAGATCGCGGACGAGCTCGTGTCTAAAATCAATATCCTGCCGGTAGATGCGGATCAAATCGTACGGAGCGCTTCCCCCGGCTTCAAGCCAGGCTTCCCCGAACGAAGCCGGCGCCTGCACAAGCTCATAATCCCGTTCCACGAGATGTTTGATGAAATTCCAGTACATGTAATCAAATGAATACATAGCGTCGCTCCACAATGGTTTTTGTTCATTATAACAGGAAACGCCCTTTCTTGCGCGGTTTCACATCAGCGCATAAAAAATCCCGTTTTTACACGGGATTTAAAACGCCTGCTGGATAAACTTGTTTCGGATAAACGGAATTCTCATGATCCAATGAATGAAGTAGTGGCGGATGCGGTCGCGGCCAAGAATGAAATTGATCACACGATAGCGGTTTTGAAAAAATACGAGTGCGGCAAGCGTGCCCAGCACAATAAAAGTCATTTTCCTCATATCATCCCTCCTATAACCGTATCGTGTCTCATTTTACAATATTTATTCAGCGGCAAACGAATGTCCTTTCCTCAGTGAAAATTTGCTTCACCGGGATATCGTGCACCTCGCGGGGAACGCGCTCAACGATTTGGCAATGAAAGGCAAGCGATGCAGTCTCATTCATAAAGCCCTCCAAATACCGGTCATAATAACCGCCGCCATAACCGATCCTATATCCCTCAAGATCAAAGCATATCCCCGGAACAACGATAAGATCGATATCCTCCGGCTTGATCAGCTCTGTTTGATGTATGATCGGCTCCTGAAGCTCGAAGTAGACGACCTCCAGCTCACTGTCATCTTTGAAACGGCGGAAATGCATCTCTTTTGTTTCAGGGAGGCATTTTGGAATACACACCGTCTTGCCTTCGCGCCAAGCCTGCTCAATAATCGGCCTTGTCGGGACCTCCGGCCTTCTTGAAATGGTCATGGCGATGACAGATGAATCCGCCCACTCCCTCGACTCTAAAAATGCCTGATGGATTGCCTTTGTTTTTTGCCGAAATTCCTGATCCGTAAGCTTTGCAAGTTGATTTCTGACCTCGCTTCGTAACGAACGCTTCACATCGATCCCCCTTTCAAATTGAAAAAAACAGCAGGAAAATTCCTGCTGCTTACTTTGTTTCGCGGTGTAAAGTTGATTTTTTGTCACGTGGGCAATACTTTTTGAATTCAACGCGATCCGGGTTGTTACGCTTGTTCTTTTTAGTAATATAGTTACGCTCGCCGCATTCAGTGCAAGCCAAAGTAATATTTACGCGCATTTATTTTCCCTCCAAACTATATATCATTTGCTGTTCAGACCTATCTATAATACCACTATTGAAGCCGGAATGCCAGGCGTTTTTTTCAGTTTGTGCGGGTTTAGTCAAAAGTTTGAGGCATATACGCCTTCCAAAAATGCTTTTCTGCTGTTTGCCGGTCATGCAGGCCGAAAATAATAGCCTTCCTCTTTTATTTGTCCTCTTTAGGGCGCTATGTCCCGAAATAGTTCATCGACCGCCATGGCACGGCTTAAGCCGCTGACAGGATAGAATCCTCAACTCCGAGGGACGGCTAATGTTCGGAATCTATTTGCAAACGATCGCTAGAAAACGAATAACCGTTTCGAATATTATATTGAAAAGGCGTTTTCCCGGCTTGCCGCTTCACTACCACGCCGCTCCCCGAAGAGCCTGTGTTCTTATACATCATGCAAAGGCACCAATGAAAATGAATTTTGTCGACAAATTTTTTATTTTTTTTATTAATTCCTTTTGAAGCAAGCGTTTTTATGGTATAAAAAAGAAGGAGAAAATAAGAATTGAAGGTGATGAACGTGGAAATTGCTATCATTGCGCTGCTCGTTGTCAGCATTGCGCTGATCGCATTCTCATATTTTCAGAGAGAACCGATTAAAGAAGTTGAACAGGAACTGGAAACGCTCCAGCTGTCCGCCATGCAGGAAATCTATAAGCTGAAAAAGAAAATGACGGTGCTTGAGGAAGAGCTCCTCGATTCAAACGTCGTTGTCCGCAGACCGAACGCAGGCATCAGCCAGCATATCGCAAAACAAATTCTTTCAAAATATCAAAACGGTATGTCAGAAGAAGCGATTGCCAAAGCAGAGCATGTCTCTGTTGAAGATGTAAAAGCGATCATCAAGGATAATGAGAGGGTGCTCGTATGACCAGACAAAGTGTACAAGCTTTCGCCGGGGGAATGATTTTGGCGACGGCTGTTCTGGCGGGCACTTTTTACCTGACGGGCAGCGGAAACGCAGAATCTTCAAAAAACAAACTCAGTGAAGCCGATGTCAAAACATATTTGAAAGACAATGATCAGGTCTCGCTTACACGCACAGATTACCAGGACCTTCTGCAATATAAAGAAAAGGCGTTAAAACAGGATGACACCAGCCAAAATGAGAAAGACTCAGGACAAGACAACGAGCAGAAAAAAGGCTCCAAATACAAGCTTGAGATCAAAAAAGGCATGAGCACGGCAGAGGTTGCAGATATTCTCGAAAAAGAAAAAGTTGTCGCATCAGCAGATGATTTTAAAGACTATGTAAAAGACGCGGGCTACGAATCTAAAATCCGCGCGGGCAAATACGAATTAAAGCGCGGATCGAGCTTAAAAAGCATCGTCAAGGCTCTATCCCGTTAAAAAAAACAGGCTGTCTCAACACAGCCTGTTTTTTGCTATTTCCAATGCCAAAAAGCCTCTTCCAACGGCTTCCTTTCGTTGACCGGAGCCTCCCCCTCGCATAATAAAAAGGCTGCCGATGAGTCGGCAGCCTGCCATCAGCCAAATCGGCCGGTAATATAATCTTTTGTCCTCACATCGTCCGGAGACGAAAACATTTTGACCGTATCATTGCATTCGATGAGCTCTCCCATCAGGAAAAAAGCGGTCTGGTCAGAAATCCTGGAAGCCTGCTGCATATTATGAGTCACGATGGCGATCGTGTACTTTTCTTTCAGCTTCAGCATGAGCTCTTCGATTTTCAAGGTGGATACAGGGTCTAATGCAGATGTCGGCTCATCCATCAGCAAAACATCCGGATTCGTCGCGAGCGCTCTTGCGATGCACAAACGCTGCTGCTGTCCGCCGGAAAGGCCAAGCGCCGGGGCTTGAAGGCGGTCTTTTACTTCATCCCATAACGCCACGTCAATCAGCGCTTTTTCCACTCTTTCGTGCAATTCTTTTTTATTTTTTAATCCGTGGATTCGCGGTCCGTATGCGACATTATCAAAAATCGACTGCGGGAACGGATTCCCTTTTTGGAACACCATACCGACTTTTTTTCTCAATTCGACGAGATCGACTTTGCTGTTCAGCACATTTTTTCCGTCATAGGCGATTTCACCGGTCATTTTAACGTTCGGAACCATATTGATCATCAGATTCAGCGTCTTAATGAAAGTCGATTTTCCGCAGCCGGACGGGCCGATGATCGCGGTAATTTCGTATTCCGGAATGGTCAGGTTAATATTTTTTAATGCATGGTGGCTGCCGTACCACAGATTCAAATCGCTGATCCGGTACACCTCTTTTTGCTTTACTGCTGCAACTGCGCTCATGAAGCCGTCCTCCTTATCCAAATCTGCCGTTGATATAATCGTCTGTCTTTTTTTCTGATGGATTGGTGAAGATTTTTTCCGTCCGGTCGTATTCCACCAAATCACCGTTCAGGAAAAACGCCGTTTTATCGGAAATTCTTGAAGCCTGCTGCATATTGTGCGTGACAATGATGATCGAATATTCCTTTTTTAACGCAACGATTAATTCCTCTATTTTCGCATTTGAAATCGGGTCAAGGGCAGAAGCCGGTTCATCCAGCAGCAGCACTTCCGGCTTCATGGCAAGCGTCCGCGCGATGCAGAGGCGCTGCTGCTGGCCTCCGGACAATGACAGTGCCGACTGATGGAGCCTGTCTTTTACTTCATCCCACAATGCGGCTTTTGTTAAGCTTTCTTCCACGATATCATCCAGCACTGATTTCCTTCGTTCTCCAGCATATTTTAACGCATGGGTAATGTTGTGATAAATCGATTTCGGAAAAGGATTCGGCTTCTGAAAGACCATCCCGATTTCCCTTCTGAGATTGACAACGTTGATGTTCGAATCCAGAATATTAAGCCCTTCATATACGATTTTACCCGTCGTTCTGGCGGATGCGATCAGGTCGTTCATTCGGTTAATGCTTCTTAAAAAAGTTGATTTTCCGCAGCCGGACGGACCGATCAAAGCTGTAACGGCGTGTTTGTCAATATCGAAAGAAATGTCGTTGACAGCCCGTTTCTCTCCATAATATATATTTAAGTTCTCCACTTTTAAAATGTGTTCTTTCGTTTCGGGCAGCGGCGCAATTCCAATCGTCTCACGCGCGATCTCCAAAGCCGGAATTTGAACCATCAGATGTCATCCTTCCTTTTTATTTATTAGCCGTTAGTTTCTTATGAATAAAGGAGCCAAGCCATCTTGCGGCAAGATTAAACAGCAGGACGGACAAAACGAGAACCGCTGACCCGCCGTTTGCGATCGCTTCCGCATCAGGAATAATGCCCTGTGTATTGACGTTCCAAATATGGACGGCAAGCGTTTCCGCCGGTCTGAAAATATTGAGCGGAGACGTTTCCGAAAAGGGATTCCAATCGGCAAAATTCAGTCTCGGCGTTGTTAGTCCCGCCGTAAACAATAAGGCGGCCGCCTCTCCAAAAACTCGTCCTGACGCAAGGATTGCTCCCGTAATAATGGACGGGACTGCCCCCGGGATTAAAACGGTTTTAATCGTATGCCATTTCGATACGCCCAGTGCCAGGGAAGCTTCTTTTTGCTCTTTCGGAACGGAGCGGATCGCGTCCTCTGTCACCCGCACCATTACAGGCAGGTTAAAGACCGTCAGCGCCAGGGCTCCGCCGATAATGGTGTATCCCCAGCCGGTCATGTTGACAAATACCAGCATGCCGAACATCCCCATAACGATGGAAGGAAGGGATGACAGCACTTCGATACAGATCCGGATAAAGTCGGTCAGCTTGTTGTCAGGCGCATATTCCGCCATATATATACCGCCGCCCACTCCGAGCGGAACAGTGATGATCATGGTCAGCACCAAAATGTAAAACGAGTTGAACAGCTGATCCCGAATACCTCCTCCGCTTGACAGCGCGCTGGAACGCGACGTCAAAAATTCGAGGCTGATCTGCGAAAAACCGCCTACGATAATATAAGAAAACAACCCGACGAGAATCGCGGTGATCACCGCGGCGATCAATCCGAAAACACCTGTTGCGATACGATCAGTTACTTTGCTGTTCATTACAGTTTCCTCCTGGATGACAGATATCGGATCAGCAGGATGAACAAGAACGACATGATCAACAGAACGAGTCCCATCGACCAGAGCGTATTGTTTTCCACGCTTCCATACGTTGTATGTCCCATGTTTAACGTAATAATCGTTGTCAATGTTCCCGCTGGATCCAAGAGACTCTCAAAAAGATTCCTTGAGTTTCCGATCACCATCTGCACGGCTAGCGCTTCTCCGAACGCCCTCGCCATTCCGAGCACAACGGCCGTAAGCAGCGACGGCAGAGCGGCAGGAATCAGCACCTTTCTGATCGTCTGCCATCTCGTTGCACCAAGAGCATATGATCCTTCCCTCAAGCTTTTTGGCAGCGAGCTGAGCGCATCCGTGGAAATTGAAGTGACCGTCGGCAAAATCATGACAGCCAGGACAATCGTCCCCGCCAGCAGACTGTGCCCCGATCCGCTTGTTTTCAGATGACTGATGAACGGCACTAAAACTGTAAGGCCTATGAATCCATAAACAACGGAAGGAATGCCAACAAGCAATTCGACAACCGGCTGCAATACTTTTCTTCCCCACGAAGGTGCGATTTCGGTCATGTAAATCGCGCCTCCGATTCCAAGCGGTGCAGCAATCAAAGATGCAAGAAAGGTTACAGCAAATGACCCGAGAATAAACGGAAGCGCTCCGAATTCAGGGTTTTGATTTGTTGGATTCCAATCTAGACTGGTTAAGAACTCAATTGGACTTACACCGTTAGCCAGAAAAGATTGCAACCCCTTGTTTCCGAGGAAGATCGTAATCGAAATCGCCGCCGCCATCATAATAAACGCGCACGAAGCGACCAGTACCTTCCCGCGGACTTCATCCATTTTGCGATTTTGTTTGGAGCTGATCAGCCGCTCTTCTGCGGACAGTTTCTCTATTTTTTGAACCATTTTTTACACTCCTATTAAAACAAGTCATAATAGGGAAAGTGTCAGGAGCACACTTTCCCGGCCTAACTTTATTATTTATCCGATTGTTTGCCGCTTGCGTCACGTTTTACTTCCATGTCTGTTACAGGAATATAGCCCTGATCCGTGACGATCGATTTTTGGATTTCGTCGCTCATCAAATAATCGAGGAACTTTTTAGCCAAACCTGTAGGCTCGCCTTTTGTATAAGAATGCTCATAAGCCCAAATCGGGAATTTTCCTTTTTGCACATTTTCTGCGGTCGGTTTCACTCCGTCAATTGAAAGAGGAGTGATTGAGTTGTCCTTGATATATGAAAATGCAAGATATCCGATCGCTCCCGGTGTTTCAGCAATTAACTTTTTCACCGTGTTTGAAGAATCCTCGGTGATGCCTTCAGCAGGAGTTTCTCCGTCAAGCGCATATTTAACAAATGTCGCACGGGTTCCTGAAGAATCAGGACGGTTGACGAGGGTGATCTTTTGATCTTTGCCGCCAAGCTCTTTCCAGTTTTTGATCTTTCCTGTAAACACCTTTTTCAGATCCTCTAATGAAATATCCTTGACGCCCACTTCCGGATTAACTGCCGCCGCCATGCCGACTACTGCGACTTGATGGTCAACAAGCTCCTTGGCAGGGATGCCTTCTTTTTCTTCAGCAAATACATCGGAATTTCCGATTTGAACCGTTCCTTCAGCTACTTGAGAAAGACCTGTTCCAGAACCTCCAGCCTGCACCTGAATATCGGCATCCGGATTTTCATCCATGAATTTTTCAGCCGCGGCTAACACGAGCGGCTGCATCGCCGAAGAACCGGAAATCGTCAAAGATCCTGAAGCCTTATCCTCTGCTTTATCGTTTTGTTTGCCTTCTCCCGAGCTGCTGCCGTTCGTACTACTGCTTCCGCAAGCTGCTGCGAAGACAACTAAAACGGACATGATGAACATCAGTGTGACTTTTTTAAATGATTTCACTTCTTAATCCTCCCGCGTAAATGTGTAATTTGTCCTACGTGTATAGCGTAACTTTTCAGTGTTAATCTTGTTTAAATGAATTATTAAGGTTTTGTAAAAGAAGCTTGAAGTTTGTATAAAACGCGGGGTGAAGGGGAGCCTTGAGGTAAAAAAAACGCCCGCTTGGATGCGGGCGTTCCAGAAAGAAGCGCTTATTCGTTAGCTTCTTTTTCAATCTTGTTCATATTTTTTTCTGCAGTATTGTCTTTTGCCTGTTTCGATTTCAGTTCGAAATACTTATCAAGCACTTTTCTGCCGATTTCGTTTGTGATCGAATATCGCCTACTATAGTCGTTATAAGGCCAAGGAACCACGACGGAAATCGCGACTTCCGGATTATCGTACGGTGCGTAGGCGACAAGCGTTGTATTGTATGTTTTCGTTCCCGTTTTCGATTTGTCCGGTCCGTCATAATACGACTCAGCCGTTCCTGTTTTTCCGGCGGGCTTGTATTTTGCCGATGCAAACTGCCCAGCTGCGGTACCTTTAGTCATCACACGCCTGAATCCTTCTTGCACTTCTTTGAGATACGCCTCGCTCATGTCGATTTTGTTCAGCACTTCAGGCTGAACGGCCTGCGTGACGGCGCCGATGCCTTTTTTCGAATCAGGCTCTCTGATTTCCTTGACGATCTGCGGTTTCATACGGTATCCGCCGTTTGCGATCGTTGAAACATACTGCGCCAATTGCAGCGGTGTATACGTATCATACTGGCCGATGGCGAAGTCAAGCAGGAAACCAGGCAGTTTTTGCGAGCCTTTATACCCCGTCATTTCATTCGGAAGATCGATTCCTGTTTTCACGCCGAGGCCGAATTGACTGAAATAGTATCTGAATGTGTCGAACGCTTTCGTGTCTATGTCTAGCGGCTGATGCGGCTTATATTGCCCTTTGCCGAGCGCGATGGCCGTTTTAAACATAAAGACGTTTGACGATTGTTCAAGCGCTCCCTCGATACCTAATGTTCCCAAGCTGTTTGTCCACGATTTTTTCGGTTTAACGCCAGGTCCTGATCCGATCCACAACGGTTCATCTTTAAACGTCGTATTTAAATTGATCGCGCCTGTCTCCAGCCCCGTTAATACGGTCGCCCCTTTGACGGCCGATCCCATGGCATATGACGATGTCATTGCCCCGAGAGCATAGTCGTCAAATTTCAGTTTGCCGTTCTTCGTTTTAATCTGTTTCCCGGCAATCGACAACACTTCCCCGTTTCTCGGATCCATCATGACAACAAACGCGCGGTCAAGAAGGGGAGCGCTTTTTGTCAGTTTTGCACTTTTCAGCTCGTCTTCGATGATTTTCTCGATTTCTTTTTGCATCTGGACATCGATGGTGAGCACTAAGTCTTTGCCGCTTTTTCCTTTTGAAACGACTTGTGTGTCAATGACATTTCCGGATTTGTCGGTTATGCTTTTCACCTTTTCTTTTTGCCCTTGCAAAACGTCCTCATACTGGGCTTCAAGGTAGCTTTTTCCGACCCGGTCGTTCCGGTTGTAGCCGAGGGACAAATAGTGGTCGAGCATATTTTTCGGAAGCCCTTCATTCGAGTTTGAAATGCTGCCGATCATCGTCCTGAGAAGACCGTTGAACGGATAATCGCGCTCCCAATCCGATGTTACGTCCACTCCCGGTAGCTCGTCAAGATGCTCGCTGACATAGGCCATCTCTTTTGCCGTAACGCCTTTGTTTTTAATATACTGCGGCGTCAACGCATAGCCTGAGTCCATCTGGCGTTTGATCGCAAGGATTTTCATGTCCTTTTCGGTCAATTCGTTGAGCATGCTTTTTGAGATCCTCTCAAGCTGAAGCTGGTATAAATCGTCCTCCGACAATTTCCCGTCCTTCACTTTTTTGCGGTCTGCAGTGGTGATCAACTTCTTCGCTTCCTTCGTTCTCGTCAAAATCCAGTAGTCCTTTTTGTCCCTCTCTGTTACCTTGTCGGTATCGACGTCAATCATGTCCGCCAGCTTTTTTGCGACAGACAGCCGTTCCTTTTGTGAGGTTGAGGCTGTCCTTGTGTATGTAATCGCATTAAGCGGCTTATTTGTAACGATCGTATTTAAGTTCCTGTCGTATATTTTCCCTCGCGGAACAGTCGAGGAGACGTCGGTTTCCTCCTGCTTCTGCACTGCGTTTGTATAGTCTTCTCCGTACACGATCTGCACCATGCCAAGGCGGACGATGACAACCGTAAAAATGATAAACGCGAGCAGAAACAGTATATTCAGCCTGATGGGCAGCGATTTCCGCTTTTCGGTTTTCAACTTGTTTTTCCTCATTCAACATCACCTTTTTTAAGAAAGAAAAGACACCTTAATTAAAGGTGCCATTTTACATTGTAAAGCGTTCTGCGACATTTTTCTACTATTTTCCCTTATCTTTTTCCTTCCAAAAAATTAGGCTCTGCTCTCTGCTTGTGTGCGTCCTCACCGACCGTTTCCTGAGCGGGCTCCGTCAGGCGGATATCTTTAACGAAATAGTAGATCAGCGTATGGCCTGCTCCAAGCAGAACCAATGAAACCGTAATGCCCAGATCGTCTTTTAATAAAAGCACGAGCAATAAAAAAACCAAGATAGACACGACCCGGCCCATGTTGAGAAAAACCTCCCGCACGACGATATATTCAATCCGCGCCTTTCTCGCGTATCTCGCCTTTCCGATCACGTCATATGTCAGCGATGAGTACGGAACAAGGAGGATCGGATAACCGATCGCAATCGCCACCGCGTAAAGGAGCAGGGTCACATAGGTCATGTTGAATAAAATCAGGAACAATGATCCGAATAAGATGAGGCCGCCTAAAAGAATCGCTTTTTTGCGCGCCTTTTTTTTAATCAGCCGTGTGGCAAAAAAGTATGCAAAAAAAGAAACAGCTGAATTGACCAGTCCGAATTTTCCCAGGGCAAGTTCGCTTTTTGTCGTGATGAACACGAAGACATTGATTAAAAAGACAAAGATCCCTTCTCTCAGCCCCTGGAAAAAATGCGCATTGGTGATATTGCGCCAGCTTGCATCTTCATTTCGTTCCGCCCAGATCTTTTTTAAAATATACCGTCCGCGCGATTCCCTCCGTTTGAGGAAAAAGCTCGTGATGACGGCAATCGTAAATAAAGCGAGTGACAAGCTGAAGATCAGGGTATACCCGGTGTTATCGGCAAGCCGTGAAATCACATAACCTGCGACAATCGGTCCGATCATTCCTGCGCCCGATGACAATACGCCAAGAAATCCGTTAAAGAAATCCCTCGTTTCCGGTTCTGTGATTTCAAACGTCAGCACATTAAAAGCGAGCCAATAAAACCCGTAGCCGATTCCAAGGACACCGCCGAGAAGCACCAATCGTGACGCCGCATTTTCCCCCGCCAGAAGAACCGTCAAATAAAAAACGGCCAAAAACGTTACGCCGAACCGCAAAATAAACACCCTGTCGATCGTTTTCGCCAACCGTCCCGCGAGCATAAATGTCAACGGCTGCATAACGACGATCGACAAATTGTAAATCGCCAAATCAAGAAACTTTCCGGACTGCTTCCAGAGGTACACATTCACGAACGTATTTGAAAGGGCAATGCTCAGCGAATAAAGGCCGCCGACAGTAAGCAAAAGCAGCAAGTCTCTGTTTACTTCAACATCGCCTATTATGTTTTTGAGTTTGCTCATAACTGACTCCCCTTTTCTGATACTCCTTAGTCTGTCACATCAAAAGTCAGTTATGTACCCGGAAAGGCAAAATAAAAAAGCCCGCTTTTTAGCGGGCCTTTCATCATTGTTTTAGATTATTTTGCTTCGCTGTAAAGGCGTGCCACTTCATCCCAATTCACAACGTTCCAGAATGCTTTGATGTAATCAGGACGGCGGTTTTGGTAGTTCAGGTAGTAAGCGTGCTCCCAAACGTCAAGTCCCAGAATTGGCGTTTTGCCTTCTGAAAGCGGGGAATCTTGGTTTGGCGTGCTTGTGATTTCAAGTTCGCCATTGTTGACAACAAGCCATGCCCAGCCGGAACCAAAGCGCCCTGCTGCAGCATTTGCGAATTGTTCTTTGAATTGATCAAAGCTGCCGAATTTTTTGTCGATCGCTTCAGCCAATTCGCCTGTAGGAGCGCCTCCGCTGTTTGGAGAAAGCAGCTTCCAGAAAAGCGAATGGTTGGCATGTCCGCCGCCGTTGTTGCGGACCGCAGTGCGGATGTCTTCAGGAACAGCATCAAGGTTTGAAACAAGCTCTTCAACAGATTTGCTTTCAAGATCTTGTTTGCCGGCCACCGCTTCGTTTAATTTTGTAACGTATGTGTTATGGTGCTTCGTATGGTGAATGTTCATCGTTTCTTTGTCGATGTGCGGTTCTAACGCATCGTAAGCATAAGGTAATTCTGGAAGTTTGTAAGCCATTATCGATTCCTCCTTAAAATTGTATGTACTTGAAATGCCGCCATTAGCAAGCCTTTCCTCTTTCAATGTATCAAAAGAAAAGGCGTGTTTCAATGGTAATGCTCACAAAATGATCACAATTTGCATTTCGGGCGGACATATAAACTTTAACCGTTCCCTCTTCGTTTTAAACATCTTTCAGACATTTTTTTCAATGCAGAACGGTATATAAAAAATACCCGATCATCATCAACTGAATCACGCTTTTCGCCAAAGCGCCCGTTAAAAAGCCGATCAGCGAGCCGGTTCCTATTTTGAGAGCGGTCTTGATGTCCTTTTTATGGACGAGCATCTCTCCTAAGAGCGCCCCGATAAACGGCCCGAGGATAATGCCCGCCACCGGTATCACGAAGGGGCCGATTAACAGGCCGGCTGTGCTTCCCCACACTGCCGCCCTGCTCCCGCCGAAGCGCTTGACCCCAAGAAGGTTTGCGACGTAATCGGCCGCAAACAGAGCAGCTGTAAATACCCCTTCAACAATCCAAAACATATATGAATAATGTGCGAACGTAAAAAAGAATCCGTACAGAACAAAACCGGCGATTATAAACACGACGCTCGGAATGATCGGAAAGACCAAACCCGCAAAAGCGATCACAAACATTGCAGCCACAATGATCCAGTATAAAATGTCCAATCGTTTCCCCCCAATCCTTGTCATGCTTTTTATTATACCTTAGCGTAAGTTCCTTGTATTCACTCTTTCCTGACGATACAATAATGCAGATACACTATAGAAATGGGAAGTGAAAACCGAATGAATATCTTTCAGCTATTTTTTAAAAGCACATATTCCCCTCCGGCAATTGCCAAAACGCGATTTCAAGGAGTAGGAAAAGCTATTTTTTTCGTCTTTTTGCTCAGCATTCTCGCCGCTCTTCCAAACCTTTACCATATCTCGAGCGGAGTCGTGCAAACGATGAACAGCTTTCAGTCTGCGGTAAAAGAATTTCCCGCTTTCTCGATTAAAGACGGATCATTACATACAGATGCAAAAAAACCTGTCGAATCACAGTCATTCGGGTTTGTCATTGTCCTTGATCCGACAGGCGCCTATGGATCAAAACAGATACAAGAGAAGCGCAATTCGGTCGGCATTCTTAAAGACAAGCTTGTCATCGCAATAGACGGACAAGCCCAGGAAATGCCGTACAAGATGCTCCCCGAAGAAATGACAAAACAGGACATCCTGTCTCTCGTTGAACAAAATAAAGCCGTGATCGTCCCCGTATTGTGCGTGCTTTTGTTTCTGTCGACGGCTGCAGGTAAATTTATTAACATCAGCGTCCTTGCCGTTATCGGCCTGTTCATCCGCAACAGCCTGAGGAAAAAGCTATCCTATAAACAGCTTTGGGTGATGTCGGCATATTCCATCACGCTGGCCACTGTATTCTTTATCATTATGGACAGCCTTCAGGCCGTCGTGCCGAGCCAGGAATTGCTGTACTGGTTTGTCAATTTTGTGATGCTTTTCCTTGCCGTGAAAGAAACGCCGGCTAAGCAAAACTGAAAGTGAAATAATTTGTAGTCATGCCGAACATCGAACAAGCGTAACATAGTAAAAAACGATTGAAATGGGGACAAGTCCAATGAAGCGTCTCACCGTACTTCTTTCTATTTTACTGAGCTTGTTCATCGTTTATTATGACTTGAAATCGGGCACGATTCCACAGAATGCAATGCCTGTTTCTACTTCAGCGGCACACGCTGCATCTGGCGGTATCGAATACAAAACCGTCACCGTGAAACCCGGTGATACCGTCTTTTCAATCATCGGACAAACCGGCGTTCCCGCCGATCAGATGACAGAAGACTTCGAAACGCTGAATCCGAATGTAAAAGCGGGAAGCATTCAAGCCGGTGTTACGTATAAGTTCCCGGTCTACCGGGAGGATTAAGCGTTAATTTCTTGTCAGTTTCATGAACGTGCTGTTACAATAGGATTTGTAAACGATATGGTATAAGAAAGAGCAGCGCCTCTAGAATTATACTTAAGGAGCGAATCAAAGTGAGTGAAATCACACATCGTACAAAAACGCGCCCTGTTAAAGTAGGGCCTTTAACAATAGGCGGCAACAACGAAGTCGTGATTCAAAGCATGACAACGACAAAAACACACGATGTCGAAGCAACGGTTGCCGAAATCAAGCGGCTTGAAGAAGCCGGCTGTCAAATCGTCCGCGTTGCCTGCCCGGATGAACGGGCTGCAGACGCCATTCCTGAGATCAAAAAAAGGATATCCATCCCGCTCGTCGTGGATATTCATTTCAACTATAAACTGGCCTTGAAAGCGATTGAAGGCGGGGCCGATAAAATCCGCATCAATCCCGGAAATATCGGGCGCCGCGAAAAAGTCGAAGCAGTCGTCAACGCCGCAAAGGAAAAAGGGATTCCGATCCGAATCGGCGTCAACGCAGGTTCTCTTGAAAAACGAATCCTTGAGAAATACGGTTATCCGACAGCGGACGGCATGGTCGAAAGCGCCCTCCATCATATCAAGATTCTTGAGGATCTCGATTTCCACGACATCATCGTCAGCATGAAGGCATCAGATGTCAACCTTGCCATTGAAGCCTATGAAAAAGCGGCAAAAGCCTTTGACTATCCGCTTCATCTCGGAATCACCGAATCCGGAACATTGTTTGCCGGCACGGTGAAAAGCGCAGCGGGTCTTGGCGCGATCCTTTCAAAAGGAATCGGAAACACCCTCCGCGTTTCCTTGAGCGCTGATCCGGTTGAAGAAGTCAAAGTCGCAAGGGAACTGCTGAAATCATTTGGACTCGCTGCAAATGCGGCCACACTGATTTCCTGCCCGACATGCGGACGGATCGAAATCGACTTGATCTCGATCGCAAACGAAGTCGAAGAATACATCGCCAAAATCAAGGCCCCGATTAAAGTAGCCGTTCTCGGCTGCGCTGTAAACGGTCCCGGTGAAGCCCGGGAGGCGGATATCGGCATTGCAGGCGCCCGCGGCGAAGGCCTTCTTTTCCGGAAAGGCGAAATCGTCCGCAAAGTTCCGGAAGAAACGATGGTCGAAGAACTGAAAAAAGAAATCGACAAACTGGCGGAAGAGCATTATGCCAAACAAGCCGCCGAAAAGGAAAAATTAAACACGTAACCATCAAAAAAAGCTTGACGGATATCCGTCAAGCTTTTGTATTAGAAAAACGGGGCTACAAATATGCCGAGCACTAGCGAAACGGCACCGATCCCCATCGCCCAAGCTCCCAAGCCAGCTGCTCCTTGTCTTCTGGCAATATAGCCGACAATGATTCCTGCGATTCCCAACAGAACAGGAAGCATAAACAAAGAAATAATCGACAGAGCTAACGCGATATATCCGGTAATCCTTCCGCCGGCGGCATCTGCATCTCGATCCCTTGCGCCATTATCGCTTTTTTCTGTGCGATACGGCTGCGGGGCAACTTCTGTTGCCGTTTCTTCTAAAAAGTCATCACGATCCAAATTTGCATCGACTAGGTTACTGTCATAACGATCACGGTTATGATCATTGACATTTTGTCCTCTTTCCATTCGTTATCCCCCCTCTTAGAGTCCATAAAGGAGCATTTATAGTTTAAGCATTTTAGACTGATTCATGTTTGCTAAACTTTACTGTAAATGTTAAAAGTTTATGATACACTGAAGGAATGGAGAATAAGGAGTGTGGACATGTTACATTTAGGAATCGATATTGACGGTACGATTACGGCTCAAGACACATTTGTTCCCTATTTAAACGAGGCGTTCAGCCTGTCCATTACGCTGGAAGATATAAAGGAATATGACTTGACAAAACTTTTGAATATATCTGGTGAGGAATTTTGGGAATGGATGAACGAAAACGAGCCGCGCATTTATAGAGAAGCATCGCTTGCGGAGTACGCCAAACAGACCCTTGATGAATTAAAAGATCACTGCAGGCTGATCTATATTACGGCAAGAAGACACCATTTGAAGGATATTACGTTCGATTGGTTTCGCAAAAACGGCGTTCATTACGACGATATTGAGCTAGTCGGCGGCCATAATAAGCTGGAAGCTGTTTTGAAACACGGAGTGGATGTTTTCTTTGAAGACCATCACGGGAACGCAACTATGATTGCAAAAGAAGCCAATATACCGGTCCTTTTGTTCAACACCCCGTACAATCAGCTTCCGACCGACTCCAACATCGTCAGAGTCAACAGCTGGCTGGAAGCTGCGGACTGGCTGAAAAACAACCGGAAAGCCCTCGAAACGGCCAAAGGCATATAAGATGCTCATCATAAAAAAACCGGCATAAACGTGTATGCCGGTTTTTTCTTATACTTCCGCGCTTTTTTCCTCACAGCCGGGACATGTGCCGTAAATTTCAAACTTATGCCCGCTGATCTGATAACCGTCAAGATTGTCTGTAAGCTTTTCCATCGGACACAATTCGATTTCCTTTGTTTTTCCGCAGGCCATGCAAATGAAGTGATGGTGGTGATGGGCGGAAGAACATTTAAAACGGAACATCTTCTCCCCTGAAAGCTCGGTCGTTTCCAAAATGCCGAGCTCCTCAAATAGGGACAGATTTCTGTAAATCGTATCAAAGCTCAGGCCCGGATAATCATCGTTTAAAGCGGAAAGCACGTTTTTCGCCGTTAAATATTTATCAGAATCACTGAAAAGCTGAAGCATATCCTCCCTTTTGCTTGTGTATTTATAGCCTTTTTCCTTTAATAGATCAAGCGCTTCCTGTACGTTCACGGCGAATCCCCCTTTTGATTTTGTTGTAGCTGATACACAATATCAGTATGAGAATGGACAGCAGCACGATCGTTCCCCCCGGGGCGAGATCCAATTGATAAGCAAGGATAAGTCCGAGAATGACGGACAGTTCCCCGAACAAAACAGAAAAGAAGATCGCCTGTTTAAATCCTTTTGCAATGCGCATGCTGGCCGCGACGGGAAGCGTCATCAGCGCGGAAACGAGCAATGTGCCGACGATTCTCATCGAAGCGGCAATCACGAGCGCGACGATCAGGATAAAGATAAAATGAATCCATTTGGCTGAAATTCCCGACGCTTTGGCATGCTCTTCATCAAACGAAAGCAAAAACAGCTCTTTAAAAAGAGAAAAAATGACGATCAGAACGGCGGCAGAAATTCCGATGATCACGAGAAGATCCTCTCTTGACACCGCGCTGACGCTGCCGAATAAATAGCTGAACAAATCTGTGTTAAATCCGTCCGCAAGCGAAATGAAAATAACGGAAATACCGATGCCTCCCGACATGATAATCGGAATCGCAAGCTCCTGGTAATGTTTATATACCGTCCTGAGTTTCTCGATGATTAAAGAGCCTGTAACTGAGAACAGCATCCCGAAATAAATCGGACTGACGCCGGCAAGCATCGTAAACCGGCTTCCTAAATAAAGGCTTGCCGCAATCCCTGCCAACGAAACGTGGCTGAGGGCGTCGGCAATCAAAGACAGCCGTCTGACGACGATAAACACCCCGAGCAAAGGAGCGATAAGGCCGATTAATAAACCGGAAATAAATGCGTTTTGCAAAAACTCATAATGAAAAAAAGGTGTCAGCATGTTTCTTGTCCTCCATGGTGATGGTGATCGTGGCTGAGTGCCTGGACATCGTGCCCGTAAAATTGCGAAAGGTCCCGATCTGTCACCTGTTCAAATTCGTTTGCATTGCCATGAAAATGAAGATGTTTATTCATGCAGGCAACATGTGTAACTTTATCGGAAACGGTGCCTACATCATGGGTGACGAGAATCAATGTAATTCCTTTCTCCCTGTTCAGCTTCTCAAGCAGGCGATAAAAGCTTTCAACCGTCAGCTGATCAACCCCGACCGTCGGCTCATCGAGAATCAAAAGCTTAGGCTCGCTTACAAGGGCTCTTGCGATAAACGTTCTCTGCTGCTGTCCCCCTGATAGCTCGCCGATGTTCTTGCCTTTAAGGGAACCGATTCCAACAGCGTCAATCGCCTCATCCACTTTTTTTCTATCCTCTTTTGACATTCGTTTAAACAGGCCGAGCTTGGCGGTTAAACCGCTTGCCACCACTTCGTACACCGAAGCGGGAAAGCCGGTGTTAAAGCTGTTTGCCTTTTGTGAGACAAATCCGATCTGGTTCCAGTCCTTAAACTTTTTCTGGGGGACGCCGAACAGTTTCAGTTCTCCTTTTTGCGGTTTAATGAGCCCGAGAATGCATTTGAGCAATGTCGTTTTTCCCGAGCCGTTCGGACCGACCAAGCCGAGAAACGTCCCTTCCTCAATGGTTAAATTGATATCTTCTATCACATTTCGATGATCATAAGAATATGATACATGTTTCATCTCGATAATCGGTTGTTTCAATTTTCGTTCACCTTCACATTCTCCAGAATCATTACGATTTAGCAAACAAAAAGAAAATGGCAGCCTAATGCAGCAAACCATTTTCATCGTTTGACCAGTTCATTTTTAAATTATACATATAATCTTTAAAAAAGTAAATGAAAGCCTAATGAATGGCGTTTTTAAACTTTCCGCCTCTTGTTTCGTGCGTATCCATAATCGTAATAAACGCGTTTCTGTCGATTTCAAATACGATTGACTTCAGCTTTGTGACTTCAAGCCTTGTCACCACGGCATAGATCACTTCCGTATCTTCATCCGAATAGCCGCCTTTTCCTTTCAGCTTTGTCGTTCCCCTGCCAAGACGGTGCAAAAGGGCGTCGGAAATCTCCTCGTACTGATCTGACACAATGATGACCGCTTTCGTTTCGTCAAGCCCCTGAATGACGGCATCGATCGTCTTCATCGCGATGTAGTACGTCATAACCGAATACATCGCCTGCTCAAGGCCGAATATGAAAGCGGCCCACGCAAAAATAAAAACGTTGACGAACATGACGAATTCGCCTACTGAAAACGGGAGTTTTTTTGTGAACAAAATCCCCAGTATTTCCGTTCCATCCATAGAACCGCCGTTACGAATAACAAGCCCTACGCCGAATCCGAGCAAAAGCCCTCCGAAAACGGCTGCCAAAATGGGCTGAGTCGTAACCCCTTCTACATGATGCAACATCGTTTCAATTACTGATAAGCTGACAATCCCGATGATCGTGGAGATAAGAAACGTTTTTCCGATGTGCTTGTAGCCGGAAATCATAAACGGGATGTTGAGAACCACGACGAACAGCGCAAAGTTCAAATAAGGGTTGTCCTTGAAAATGT
The DNA here is from genome assembly GCF_036963165.1 of Bacillus sp. JJ675. Lineage (NCBI taxonomy): Bacteria > Bacillati > Bacillota > Bacilli > Caryophanales > Bacillaceae > Bacillus > Bacillus sp. JJ675. The sequence goes on from NZ_JBALMR010000043.1 coordinate 49,144, forward strand.
GATCCAAAATAAGCGAAATTCCGATGATGCCCCCGTCGATGATGTTGTTTGGTACTAAAAATAATTCAATGCTTAAGGCTGCACAGGCAGCACCGATGAGAATCATGATGATCCGAAACGACAGGCGGACCAATGATTCCTTTTTATGTTGTTTTTTTGTTGCCATGCTGTCTCTCCTTTTTATCTGAACTGGCCAAATCTACTCCTTTTACTATCATATCATTTAACAGCGTGAAATAAAAAAATGACACATTTTTAATTTTCCGCCATACATTATTTCAGAAGGGAGGAATGGGCGTGATTTTATTTCAGAAAATCGTATTGCAGCGCTTAAATCAGGTAACTGCCGATGAGGTGCTCAAATACGCAAAACAGTACGGAATACATGTGACTAGAAAGCAAGCGCTCGAAGTGGAAAAGCTCGTAAACGGAAAAAACATTAACATTTTTAATGAAAAAGAACGGAACAAACTGCTCAGCCAAGTGGAAGCCGTAACTTCAAAAGAAGCCGTTCAGCTGCTCAACCAGCTGTTTGAACAGTATGTATCAAGGGGCTAAAAAAGCCCCTTGTATTATTGCTGTTTGATTTTCTCCAACAGTTCAGCATCAAATTGTTTGTTTCTGAGCATTTCGATTTCAAAGCGGTATGGCGGCTTTTTGTTCTTCTTATCTTCCCCGACATAAGGCGTCTCAAGGATTTTCGGTATGTCCTGAAGCTGATCGTGGTGGACGATATATTGAAGCGCATCAAAGCCGATTTCTCCAAAGCCGATGTTTTCGTGGCGGTCTTTTCTTGCTCCTTTGACATTTTTGCTGTCGTTGATGTGGAGCACTTTTAAACGGTCGATTCCGACGATTTTGTCAAATTCATTTAATACACCGTCAAAATCAGAGACGACATCATAACCTGCATCATGGGTATGGCACGTATCAAAGCAGACCGACAAATGCTCGTTATGTGTGACGCCATCAATGATCTGAGCGAGCTCTTCAAATGTCCGTCCGCATTCAGATCCTTTGCCTGCCATCGTTTCCAGAGCGATCTGGACATCCTGGCCGGGATCGATGACTTCGTTCAGCCCCTCGATGATTTTTTTTATGCCTGTTTCCGCCCCGGCTCCGACGTGTGCCCCCGGGTGAAGAACGATCTGCTTGGCTCCGATGGCTGCCGTCCTTTCGATTTCAGAACGGAGAAAATCGACGCCGAGCTCAAATGTCGCCGGATTCGTCGTGTTGGCAATATTGATGATATACGGCGCATGAACGACAATATCGCTGATTCCGTGCTCTTCCATGTGAGCCCGGCCCGCTTCAATATTCAAATCCTCGATTTTTTTCCTGCGTGTGTTTTGCGGAGCGCCCGTGTAAATCATAAACGTATTGGCGCCGTATGAGCTTGCTTCCTGGCTGGCCGCAAGCAGCATATGCTTTCCGCTCATTGAGACGTGAGAACCGATTTTCAACAAAGCTGTTTCCCCTACTTTCCTTTTCTAAATTGCTTTCTCTTTTGCTGTCTTTTGATTTTATTGATTTCCGTCTTCATTTTTTTCTTGTAGCCCGGCTTGACTTTTTTCGGTTTTCTGACAAGCCGCTTGGCGATTTCATCCGTTTCATCCGGAGTGCGCTTGCGGTTTTGCCGGCGCTTTCTGTCATCAATCTTTTTCCACTCGCCTTTTTCAAGCCTCATGTTTTCAAAAATAATCCCCATCTGTTCAAGCCTTGCGAGCGCATCTTCATCAGAAGTATCATAAAACGTCATGGCCGTTCCCGATGTGCCGGCGCGCGCCGTCCGGCCGACACGGTGCACGTAAAAATCGAGATCTTCCGGCAGCTCATAGTTGATGACATGGCTGACGCCTTTTATATCGATGCCTCTTGCGGCCAAGTCTGTAGCGATGATATAGGTGAATTCAAGATCGCCGATCTGCTTCATCACTTTTTTGCGCTCCCTCGGTGTCAGACCGCCGTGAAGAAGCCCGACTTTCATTCCCTTGTCGGCAAGAAATGCGGCGATTTCGTCAGCCGTCGTCTTCGTATTGGCAAAAACGATCGCCAAATACGGATTTAAATGAGTCATAACCTCTAATAAAAGCTGATTTTTATCCCTGTGCCTCGACGGAATCAGGATGTGCTCTATTTTTTCCGCCGTGATATGCCGCGGTTCGACGTGCGCATACTTCGGATTTTCCATATACTTTTTCAGAAAAGGCTTCAGCTTTTCCGGGATCGTCGCGGAAAACACGAGCATCTGCAGGTTCTCAGGCATATTGGAGCCGATAAAATCGACGTCTTCCAAAAACCCCATATCGAGCATTAAATCGGCCTCATCAATGACGAGCGCATCCGCTTTATGGACGTCAAGCGCCTGTTCCCTGATCAAATCGGCGATTCTGCCTGGCGTTCCGACAACAAGGTGGAGCTGCGTTTTTAATTTATCGATTGATTTTTGCTTATCCGTACCGCCGATAAAACATTTTGAGCGAATCCCATCATCCGGTCCCGAAAACTTGGTGATTTTCAACACTTCCTGATGAATCTGGTTCGCGAGCTCCCTTGTCGGCGCCGTAATCACGGCTTGAACAAATGTTTTGTCAGGATCGATCCGGCTTAGGATCGGCAGCAGATATGCATGGGTCTTCCCCGTCCCCGTCTGAGACTGCCCGATGGCACTCTCTCCTTTCAGCGCTGAAGGGATCAGCCTTTTTTGAATATCAGTCGGCTCGTAAAATCCCAATTGGTGAACAGCCTCTATGATAAACGGCTTTAAATCGTACATGTCAAATTTCGTTTGCTTCATTTTCCCAACTCCTTCTTGGAAAGCGCCTATTTATAGCGTCCCAAGCTTTATCCTATATGGCTGAATTGTGCGCTTATGTATCCTTTTTTATGCCGTGCGGCTCAAAAAAAGGCTGGTATCATGTCCATCATTAAATTATAACTGATCCTGCGGAAAAAAACCATCATCACAGACGGAATCGGGCACGGGGGCAAAAGCACTTTATGAAGGACCTGCATATCCTACTTTAGAGAAGGATGTGAAAGGAGGTACAAATATGTTTCCACAACAGCCTATGAGAAGGCCTCCGGGGCTGCAGAGACCGAGCAGGCTGCTCACTCCCAGAAACATGGGCATGAGAACGGGGCCGGCCGCCGGGCAGCAGCAAGGACTCCAGCAGCTTTTTAATCCGATGGGCACAGCCCAGCAGGCCGGAGCACGCGGAGGAGGAATACAAGGATTTCTTTCCAGGTTTCTTCCCGGAGGACCAGCCGCTTCGGGGGGCACCGGAGCAGGACTCGGCGGAAGCGGAGCAGGAGCGGGACTTGGCGGAACGGGGAGCGGACTCGGCGGGCTCCAAGGACTTGCAACCCCGGCTTCTATCTCAAACATGCTCGGCAATGTGCAAAAAGTGCTTGGCGTGGCTCAGCAAGTGACGCCGATGATTCAGCAATACGGCCCCCTCGTACGCAACCTGCCGGGCATGGTCAAAATGTTCAGACAGCTGAACTCTGCCGACGATGAAACAAGCGAAAGCGAAGAAGAGCAAGAAACCGAATCACCGGAATCGTCCGAATCTGAAAAAAGCGGTGAAACTGGCAAAGCCGCGGAACAAAGCAAGAACTCTTCCAAACCGGAAAAATCGAAAAAACCGGAAAAATCAAAAGCGGAAAGGAGCGGTCAAAAATCCAGCCGGCCTGAATCCCCAAAAAGAACAAATGAAGGAGCATCAATCCCGAAACTGTATATATAACATTCTTTGATATCTCCTAAAGGATCGGATATAATGGGGTCTATAGAGACTGTGAGAATATAAGCCGTTTTTGCGGCTTTTTATCATGTCCGGCTCTTACTTCTTTTTAGGAGGACTACTAGAATGAACGTTATTAAAATTTCTCCGCGCGGCTACTGCTACGGTGTCGTTGACGCCATGGTGATCGCCAAAAACGCGGCTCTTGATAAAAGCCTGCCAAGACCCATCTATATTTTGGGAATGATTGTTCACAATAAACACGTAACAGACGCTTTTGAGAAAGAAGGCATCTATACTCTGGACGGTCCGAACCGGCTTGAGATTTTAAATAAGGTCGACAAGGGAACCGTTATATTCACCGCCCACGGCGTATCGCCCGAAGTCCGAAGAGCGGCTGAGGAGAAAGGACTTGTTGCTATTGATGCGACCTGTCCCGATGTGACGAAAACCCATGATTTAATCAGGGAAATGAAAGCGAAAGGCTACCATGTCATCTATATTGGCAAAAAGGGCCATCCTGAACCGGAGGGCGCCGTCGGCGTTGCGCCCGATATCGTTCACCTTGTCGAAACCGAAGAAGACGTCGAGCGCCTGACTGTTGATGCAGACAAATTGATCGTCACAAACCAGACAACCATGTCACAATGGGATGTCCACGACATTATGGAAAAAGTGAAAGAGAAATATCCTCATGTCGAATTCCACCAAGAAATTTGCCTGGCGACCCAGGTTCGGCAGGAAGCGGTCTCTGAACAAGCGAAAAAAGCCGATTTGACCATCGTCGTCGGCGATCCAAAAAGCAACAATTCGAACCGTCTTGCACAGGTCTCTGAGGAAATCGCCGGCACGAAAGCATACCGGATCGGAGACTTAAGCGAATTAAAGCTGGAATGGCTTGAAGGAGTGGATACGGTGGCCGTGACGGCGGGGGCGTCAACGCCGACGCCGATTACTAAAGAAGTCATCCGCTTTTTAGAGCAATTTGATCATAATGATCCGTCCACATGGAAAACCAGTCATGAAGTCCCGCTGCAAAAAATATTGCCGAAAGTAAAGTCAAAAACCTGAGGCCATCTGCCTCAGGTTTTTCTTATAGAAAGACAAACGGATTAGTATCGGTTTCTGAAGGGAAAATGCGGACCTCGTATTTTTTCTCTGCACACATTTCCGAAAGCTTTTGGGCGACGCCTTGTTTCATAATGTGTTCGGCGTAATGCCCTGGATCTACGACATTCAGGCCGAGCGCCATCGCATCGTGTGCGGTATGGAAATAAAGGTCTCCTGTTACATATACATCGGCACCCATCCGTTTTGCGGCGTAAATATACTTGTTTCCGTCACCGCCGAGCACGGCTACTTTTTTCACTTTGGAATCGGGTTTTCCCACCATCCGCGCTCCATTCGCATGAAGCCTTTCCTTTACATGGCGCGCAAAATCAGCAAGCGTCATTTCCTCTCTCAGAGTGCCGATCCGCCCGAGCCCTTTTTGCAGCGGATTTTGTTCGACCGGGTAAATGTCGTAGGCGACTTCTTCATACGGATGAGCCTTCTTCATCGCCGTTAATACGGCCTTTTCAAGGCTTGACGGGTAGACCGTCTCAATCCTGGCCTCTTCAACCCGTTCAAGCTTTCCGGATTGGCCGATAAACGGGTTTGCTTCTTCAAGCGGACGGAAGCTGCCGACTCCTTCTGAGGAAAAAGCGCAATGGCTGTACGCCCCGATATGGCCGGCTCCCGCATTCCCAAGAGCCGTCCTGACTTGTTCTTCATAATCTTTCGGCACATAAACGGCAAGCTTTTTAAGCGGCTCTTCATACGTCGGAACAAGCACCTTTGTATCCTCAAGACCAAGAGCTTCTGCCAGCATGTCATTGACACCCCCGTCAGCCACGTCGAGGTTCGTATGGGCCGCATAAACGGCAATGTCATGTTTCATGCATTTTTCAATCAGTCTTCCGCCCGGCTGATCTGTCACGATATTCTGCAGCGGCCGAAAGACCGGAGGGTGATGTGCAATGATTAAATCTACGTTTTTCGCAATCGCTTCATCCACAGTTTCTTCAAGTACGTCAAGGGTTACCATGATGTTTTTGACGTTTTTATTAAGCGTCCCGATCTGCAGGCCGATTTTATCTCCTTCAACGGCCAAAGACTTCGGGGAAAACTGTTCAAACAGTTGAATCATTTCTTGACCGTTCACCAACTTACCCACGTTCTATAACCTCCTTTAAAATCTCAATCCGCTCTGACAGCTCATGCAATTTTTGCTGATTTTCCATGCTTGGGGCAGCGCCTTTAATTTGTTGATGAATGTTTTTCAGATGTTCAAGCTCTTGGGACCATTTTTTTATAAAAACGGCGCTTTTTTCTTTAGCCAAAAATGGACCTACAAGCAAGCCGGCCTCAAAAGAAATGTCTTCGTATGCCGCATCCTTATCGCCGATTTCGGCTGCAAGAATCTCATAGTATTTCCCGTCTTCTTCTAGGATGTCTTCGCTTATAAGCGCATAGCCTTCTTTATGCAGCCATTCTCTAATATGGTAAGCGTGAATATTCGGCTGCAAAATCAAACGTTCCCTGCCCGTCAGCTTTTCCTTTCCCGACTCCAGAATGTGAGCAATGAGCGATCCCCCCATTCCGGCTATCGCAATCGCATCTGCTTCGCCTTTTTGAATAACTTCAAGCCCGTCCCCTTTCCGCACCGAAATAAGCGAACTTAAATTTAATTTCTCAACCTGCTGTTTCGCAGAAAGAAAAGGTCCATCCGTAATTTCACCGGCGATCGCAGCGCTTGCCAGATCATTCAGCACACAATAGCAGGGAAGATAAGCATGGTCAGATCCTATATCCGCCATCACCGCCCCTTTTGGTATGTATTCCGCTACAGTCTGCAGCCTTTTTGATAACTTCATTTCATTCACAATCATCACAACTTTTCTGATTCATTTTTCCTTTACTATCATATAAAAAAACGGGTTGGTTTCCAAGCCGGTGCGAATTTACTCAGCAAGTTTTTTATTTTCCCGATAATATTTTCTTAAAGCGTGTGTCTCAAGATCAGCCAGCCGAACGGGAATCGGCAGTCTGCTTTCTTGATTGACCAGGCTCATCGCAATTTGATAACTGCTTTCTAAATCAATGAAGTTTCCGCATGATAAAAAAACGGGTTTCACGCCTTGCCTCGTCCGCAAAGCCCGCCCGTAAACCTCACCGTCAATCACGATGTCTGTATAAGCGCCGGCTCTATCGTCAGGCATCTCAAAGCCGGTTTGTTTGATTCTCAAGTAAGTCTTCGCAATACCGACAGTTGGTTTATTCAAAAAAAACGATGCGTGTGTCGCAATCCCCATATGGTTATGATGCAAATAACCGTTTCCGTCAAATAAAAAAACATCAGGTTCAGCCGTTAGCTTTTTTGCCGCTTCAATGATAAGAGGCAGCTCCCTGAACGCAAGAAATCCCGGAACATACGGCACATTGATTTTCCCCACGCTATGAACTTTTTCAATGATATTCTTGCTGTTGACATCCAACACTACTATACTGCAGACACCGACTGATTCGCCACCTTCTTCCCAATAAGCTAAATCGACACCTGCGCAGGTTTTTAAAGAATCGGCGGTTATCGATTTTGTTAACTGAATTTGGCTTTTAAGCTCCATTTGCAAAGTTAAAAAAGCATCTTCATTATTCAGGTGAAAATCGTGGATATTGTTTACTTGCATGTTTTAAACCGAACTCCCTTATCTAATTTATCCGATCAGGACATCACAAAGCAAAGACTCTCATATATTTATGTATCTAATAATCCGGGAGAGATCCTGTCAATTCTTTCCCATTCAAAAATACATTCAATCTGCATTTGATTAAGACATTTAATTTTTAATGAATTTGCAGTCTCATCTATTTCAAATTGATTGATTATATTGTCCGTACCAATATCTTTTATGTTTAAATGACGCACGCCTATAAAGGACATGTCAATATAGATTACATCCCACTTATCCCACCGTTTTGGTTTATTCTCAACTTTCTCTTCTGTCATAAGTCTAATCAATAAACAAGGACCGTCTCTTCTAAGTTCCACACTCATTAATTCTGAACCGGTGAATTCAGGCATATCCCCAAATATGTTGGTCATTGCCTGGGGATTCATGAATTTTGCTTGGCTGATCATATTGTAAATTCCACGTTTTTCATTTCCTTTCACACTATTTCTTGTGCACGTCAGTAATGTAATCATTGGGAGAATATTGATATGGGGTACTTTGACTTAAAAATGATTAAATGACTTTTAATTTTCAGCCTCGAAATATAAAGAACGTTGTCCCCATTTTATCGATATATTTACGAGTGTATGTAAACGGTCTTCTTTCTCAGATATATGTAATATGTCTATGTTCATGATGTCGGATTGGGTATCGTCATCACATGTCGGTCAACTTCCAGCTGCTGAACAAGCTTTTGCACTTTCCTTCTGTCACTTTTGCCTTCTTTTTTAAAAAAACATTCATTCTTCTCCTACTAAATGCATCGTGCAAAATTTTTCCTTCCCATCATCAGTTTGTCATGCCAATGACGGGCTGTAAGGCCGAACATATACAGCTTTATCTACGTATACATCGTCTTCAGGTTGACCTTTTGGCCGGTGTTTCGGTTCAGCGGGAATCCGACGAAATTTCAGCTTAGTTAAGCATATTTTTGTTCAGCTGCGTTTTGAAGAATTGCTTCTATTTGGGACACTAATTTTTCCGGTCTTCTCGTATCCATATCTTCTAACGGGTTTTCCCAGTCTAGATTCTTAATTAAGAGCACATAAAAAGTGCCTGAAGGTTCAATATCTTCATACCAGCCAACATCTAAAATCAAGCGGCTCTCTTTATGTTCTAACTGTAATAATGATGATGTAAAGTTAAACCAGTCATCACTGTCCTCCTCCAACTGATCGGGATCGATATCAATTAGTTTATTATAAGAGACGGTCCATCCTTGAGGGATTCTCAGACGTAAATAGTCAAGAGGACCTTCAAAAATCAAAATGTTCCCTCCAAATGCCGCTGCTTCTATTTTCCAAATGATCCGTTCCAATTCGTTTACCAGCTGCCGGCGCTCTTCAACATTGATGGTATCCTTCAGTTCCCCATGGTCGTCGCAAATATGTATAAGATATTCATCTTCTCCTTTAATGATGTTTACCACAGCGTTATATCTTTGTTTTACCAATTCTATCAATTTGGTATTTGGTTTAACTTTATCTTGTGAGACGGTTAAATCATTATATTTAACGAACCAGCCGCTTGGTATATTTATAGGTTCTAAAGATGTAATGGAATTAAGCAAATCGATCACTCCTTATTTGTTATTCGTCCCTTGAATCATTTTGTACAAATAACGGCTGATCCGTGACCATGATATAATCCATAAGTTCACCGCTCACCCCCGTTATTGTTTTTTCTTGTTAAAGTTAAAGGCAAATACTGTGTTTGTGTTTTGCTCCCTGTGCAATTTCTCTAGCCTCTCGGTAATGACCGGGAAATAAATGTACCGGCTATTCCTGGGAATGAAAGGGGGTTAACCTTTGCAAAAAGGAGCACGCTTCCTTGCGTTTACGTTGTAAAAGATGCCGACCGAATATTTTATTTGCCAAAACGGTTTATGACACTTCATCAAATTTATACGCTACAATTTTCCCCTCTGGATAATCACCACTCCAACCGCAAGGGAAAGCACCAAACTGATATATTTCAAATATTTTTTCAAAAAAGGAATTGGTTTTTCCATGTATCGCTCTATTTATGGCACAATTATGAAGATCAGCGACAACATCATCATAAAACATGCCATATTCAAACGAGCTTTTTCTTACATTATCAGCAATTATATCTAATAATTCTTCCAATCCTTTAGGTTTTTCACTTTCTGACATTGAATAATAAACATCCCAAACTTCACTCATTTCTAATTCTCTAATATCTTTCCAATTATATTCATCCTCACCCACTGTTGCTTCAAACGCTAAATGTTCAGCCGTTTTAAAATCTTTAATAAGAACAATATCATTGAAAACAGCTTCAGAACGCTCAACTTGGAAACTTTTCGAGAATTGAATAACTTCTTCAACTGGGATATTAAATACACTTTGACTCATTATTTATAATACCACCTTTCCCAAAGTTCTTTGTCAACGCCGCATCTCTTTTCCAAATTGTTTTGAAGGGATCCCAATCAAGCTCAACATATAATACCTATAAACTAAAGAATCAATCATGAGGTGGCCGGTGGCTGACGACGACTGTTCGGCATAGACTCGGACTTTCGTTGGGACCTGAAAGGATTTTGTTTTCTTCTTGTGTAATCGCCGTTTTTGGCGATTTGGCGAGCGGGATGCGTTTGTCAGCTGTTTTGCCGCTCTTCGGATTTGAGCGATTCATCCAGCTCATTAACGGCGTTGATGGTGTCCTGCCAGTTTTTTTTGAGCTTTAGACATATTATCAATATAATCGTCAAGCGTCCAATTTACAAAGTTAACGATATCGCTGATGCTCCAGGTGCAATATTGTTCTTTCTCAATTTTCCTTTTTGCCTCTTTTATACATCATTCAAATTTTGGTTAATCGTGCTGTTACTGTAATCCAATGTGCATGCACGACTCATATGCTTCACCCAAAAAAGACGCAATATACAGACGAATCCCCACTCCCTGCAATATCCCCTTCTATCCAAAAGTAAAATGAACCTGCTTTTTCACCCGATCCTCCTGAAGAAAGCTGAATCGGATAACAGATCTTTTAGCAATTGAAATTTCGTGGCTTCCGAGTATCGGGTGTTCGAATGCTTTGAATCCATAAAAAAAGATTCNNGAATCTTTTTTTATGGATTTTGGCATATACTGCCCATTTCATATTATGGCCTAAACAGCCGTCGGAAAACGGCTACTTGATCTCGGAAACCCATTTCGCCATATCATCCAGCTTTTCAGCAGGAACAAGTCCGGCAGGCATTCCGTTTCCGCCTTTTTCAATCTTTTCTTTAATTTGTCCTTGATCAAGGTGGTCTCCGACTCCTTTTAATTTCGGACCTGATACGCCTTCATAGTTTTCGCCGTGGCACGTCACGCAGTTCGCCTTGTAGATCTCTTCCGGCGATGCATCCGCTTTGTTTTCCTCAGCGGTTTTATTCCCTTCTCCGGCAATCTCTTTTGCATCGTAATTACCCTTTATCGATAAAATCACAACAAGACCTATGCCCAAAATGGCGATCACTAAAAATGGAATCAATGGATTGCGGTTCATTTTACATCCCCCTTTTTCATTTACCCCTGCCCCTATGTAAACAATTCTAATTCTACTTTAATTTTACAAAAAGTAAACCGGTTTTGAAACAAAAGCCAATGAAGTTCACATTTTAGACAAATGATCGATGAAGACCGGATGTTTTATTTCATAAGTTGAAAATCAAATTTTGAATGCGGTTTCAACAACAATTATAAAGGGCTTTTCCTAGAACCTCAAGGTTATAATGGCTGAAAAACAATTTTTGACGATTTGCAAAATCGAAAAAAATTAAGTAAAATATAATCGAGTTTACCAATAATAGCGCTTTCATAACTTTAAAAGCCAAAAAAGAACGGATCCGGCGGACCCGTTCATCTTACTCGAGAAAATCTTTCAGACGTTTGCTTCTGCTTGGATGTCTCAATTTACGAAGTGCTTTGGCTTCTATTTGACGAATTCGTTCTCTTGTTACCCCAAATACCTTACCAACTTCTTCTAACGTTCTAGTCCGTCCGTCATCAAGACCGAAACGAAGGCGCAATACGTTTTCTTCGCGGTCTGTCAGCGTATCAAGCACGTCTTCAAGCTGTTCTTTCAACAGTTCATATGCCGCATGATCTGACGGAGAAGTCGCTTCCTGGTCTTCGATGAAATCGCCGAGGTGTGAATCATCCTCTTCTCCTATCGGAGTTTCAAGGGAAACCGGCTCCTGGGCAATCTTAAGAATTTCGCGGACTTTTTCAGGTGTCAAGTCCATATCTTCTGCAATTTCTTCAGGAGTTGGCTCCCGGCCGAGATCCTGAAGGAGCTGCCTTTGAACGCGGATCAGTTTGTTGATGGTTTCCACCATATGAACAGGAATCCTGATCGTTCTCGCCTGGTCGGCTATTGCTCTTGTAATCGCCTGTCTGATCCACCAAGTAGCGTATGTGCTGAATTTGTATCCTTTGCGGTAGTCAAACTTTTCAACAGCCTTCATCAGACCCATGTTTCCTTCCTGGATCAGGTCTAAGAAAAGCATGCCGCGGCCGACGTACCGTTTTGCGATGCTGACAACAAGCCGCAAGTTTGCTTCGGCAAGGCGCCGCTTGGAATCTTCGTCGCCTTCTTCAATCTTTTTGGCATATTCGATTTCTTCTTTTGCAGACAGGAGATTAACCCGTCCGATCTCTTTTAAGTACATCCGGACAGGGTCGTTTATCTTAACGCCCGGGGGCACGCTTAAATCATTCAGATCAAACTCTTCTTCAGCTTTAGCCAGCTGTTGAATATTAGGATCCTCATTTTCTTCGTTTTCGCTAATTAATTCAACGCCCTGCTCTCCTAAAAATTCATAATACTCATCCATTTGGTCTGATTCGATATCGAAACTGGACATGCGCTCTGCAATTTCTTCATATGTGAGCACACCGCGTTTTTTTCCGGCCTCTGTTAATTGGTCCCTTACCTGTTCAAACGTGAATTCAGTTTCGGTCTCGTGTGCTTGTTTATCAGCCATTCATGGATCCCTCCTTCCAAAACTTACAGACGAATTCTAAAAGCGTCCCGCTTTATTTGTTCCTATTTCACGCTTTTAAGCCTTATATCTGTCTAGAGCTTAACGGGAAAGCAAATCATAAATTGACAAAATATGTGATTAGGACAAGCATTTGCTCCTCCGTAAGGATTCATTGCCAAATGCTCTCCTATTATATAACGATTTATTTTAGCGAACGGTTTAACTTAATAATTTCCTGAGCTAAAGTCGCCGCTTTAATAAAATCCTTTTGCCTTTCGGCTTCCGTCCTTGCAACTTCTTTTTCTTTTATCATTGACCAATTTCGGTAATTCAACACTTTTTTTACGTAATCAGATAATTCCGTTTCGCTGAGCTCCTCGTTTATCTGAAGCATTAAAATATCCGTAAGAAGCTGGCCCAGCTCCTGATCATCAATTCTTTTAAAGAGCTGCTGGATGGAAATGTCGGCTCCTTCTTCATACATGGCATACAAATAAGCCGCTATCGCCCTGTGCTGATCAAGGTTAAACTCAAAACCGACGCGGTCCAAAACCTTTCGGATGACGTCCCGGTCGCGAATCATGTGGGCGATCAGCATTCGCTCGGCGTTTTCATGAGCCGGTCGAAGCCCCGTTTTTTTTCGCGGAGGCCGCGGGACTGAAGTGCGGCGTTCCTGCAATTCGTTACGGCCGCCGTCCCTTTTTCTGCCGGCGGACTCTTTTTCAAAAACGGAAAGCTGCTCTTTCAGCGAATCGAGTGAGAGCGCAAACTCATTTGCCAGCTGCTTGATATAGATCTCCTGCTCAAGAGGCCCGCTGAGCTGGCTGACTTCCTTTAATACATCGTTGATGTAGGCTAAACGGTCACCTTCATCAGACAGATTTTTTCCCTTGCGGAAATAGTGCATTTTAAACGTCATGATCGTGACGCTGGACCCTATTACATCCTGTTTGAATTTTTCGCCGCCGAATTTTTTGATGTAGTCATCGGGATCCAGGCCGTCGGGAATCATCGCAACCTTGACGGTACAGCCCCGCTTTTGAAGCATGTCGGCCGCTTTCAGCGTGGCCTCGTATCCGGCCTGATCCGAATCATAGCAAAGGATGACCTCTCCGACATTACGCCTGATGACCTTTGCATGCTCTTCCGTAAGGGCTGTTCCCATCGTCGCAATCGCTTCTTTCACGCCTGAACCGACGGCTGATATGACATCGGCAAAGCCTTCAAAAAGGACGGCCCTTTCTTCTTTCCGAATGTGAAGCCGCGCCTGGTGAAAATGGTACAGCAGCTTGCTTTTGCGGAAAATCGGGGTTTCGGGACTGTTCATATATTTCGGATGCTCTCCGGTGAACGTCCGTCCCGAAAATGCGACCGTTGTTCCGTGGTGATCATGAATCGGGAACATAATCCGATTCCGGAAGCGGTCAAAATAGCCGTCTCCGTTTTCACGCCTGATGATCAGGCCTGCTTTTTCCATCAAGCCGGCTTCAAAGCCTCTTCGCTCCAAAAATTTCGTTATGAAATCCCATGAATCAAGAGCGCATCCGATTTCAAACCGCTCGATCTCTTCCATCGTCATGCCTCTCTCGAGCAAATAATCGAGCGCTTTTTGGCCTTCTTTTGTATTGACCAGCAAATGATGATAAAATTTCTTTAACAGCTCATGAGCTTCCGCCATCTTCTGTTCATCTGAATTGCCCGCGCTGTATGAGGAAACGGCTGTTACATGCTCAGGCATATCAATATGATATTTGTCCGCCAAATGAGTCACTGCTTCACTAAATGAATAACCTTCGATTTGTCTTAAAAATGAAAAGACATTTCCTCCCGCTCCGCATCCAAAACAGTGGAAGATCTGTTTTTCTCCTGAAACGGAAAAAGATGGCGTATTCTCGCCGTGAAATGGACAGAGCCCAAAATAATTACGCCCCTGTTTTCTTAACTGGACGTACTCTCCAATCACTTCAACGATATCAGCCGATTTTTGAACTTGTTCTACGATTTCATCCGGTATACGATTGCCCATGTTCCAACACTCCGTCGTACATAATTCGCTGCTTAGTACGTAAATCCTTCAATTTTCGACAAGATTTTTTGCAGCTCTCTGACAAATCGCTCCCTGTCTTCTTTGACAAGCTTTTTCGGGCCTTTTGTGTAGCGTCCGCTCCTTCTCAGTTTTTGAGAAATGTGACGGCGGCAAAGCGCGAGATCGATGGACTTCTCCTCGAAACGAAATCCTCTCTCTGACAGCACAAAGACCTTTTTGCCAAGCAAGAGTGATGCGAGCCCGATATCCTGTGTAATGACCAAATCACCTGCGCGAACATGATTGGCAATGTACAGATCCGCCGCTTCTTTGTGCGGATCGACGTACTTCCAATTCTCTCCTTCTTCCCTTGTGACTTGATAATGTTCGAATGAAGCCACGAACACAACATCCACTTCGTAATCGGATGCCACTTTCAGCACCTCGTCTTTTACCGGGCATGCGTCTGCATCGACAAAAATCGTCCTTTTGTTTTCAAGAAGACTAATTCTCCATCCCTCCATCAAACTCCTGCTATAAATACGGGCAAAATCACACAGGTTTCAAAATAATCGATCTATAAAGAATTTGTCGAAAGTTTTTTTCTTGAAATTCTTGACACGATACCCATAATAGTTTATTCGTTCTGTACTAAGCTTAAACCTAAAATTAATCATTTTATCACAATTTTTTATTATAATACAAATGGGTCAAAGATGCTATCATTTTCACTTTTCCCAAAACGCCCAAAGCAAAAACCCAGGATGGGGTGTCCTGAGTTTTTATGTTTAGACCCTTTTTGTCATCATGTTATGGATAATGTTAGCCGTTTCTTCTACCGCTTTATTCGATACGTCCACGACGTTGCAGCCGATGCGGTTCACGACTTTTTCAAAGAATTCGAGTTCTTCCTTAATGCGGTTGATATTGGCATATATCGCTTTGTCATTGAGGCCCAGGGATTTTAGGCGCTCTTTCCGGATATGGTTCAGCTTATCAGGGCTGATTTTCAAGCCGATGCATTTCGCCGGATCGACGGTAAAGAGCTCTTCCGGAGGATCGACTTCCGGAACGATCGGCACGTTTGCCACCTTCAGGCGCTTGTGAGCCAAATATTGTGATAATGGGGTTTTAGACGTCCTCGATACGCCGATTAAGACGATATCCGCTTTTAATATCCCCCGCGGGTCCCTGCCGTCGTCGTACTTCACGGCAAATTCGATCGCTTCCACCTTTTTGAAGTAATCTTCATCAAGCTGGCGGACGCGCCCCGGTTCATATTTGGCGCTAAAGCCGTATACGGACTCCATTTTCTCGATCAGCGGGCCGATGATATCGTAGTAGACTACGTTTCTTTTTTCAGCTTCAGCAATCAAGAATTCGCGGATTTCCGGCACAACGAGCGTAAAGCAGATGATGCCGCCGTCGGCTTCTGCCAGCGAAATGACTTCCTTAATCGTTCCGCGGTCTTCCACATATGGAATCCGCCTGATATTGGTATGCTCAGATGAACCGTTGAATTGACTGACCGCCGCCTTAACAACCAGCTCGGCGGTCTCGCCGACAGAGTCGGATACAACATAAATCGTCCGATTATTCATGATATCCCCCCATTGGTTTTTCACTCTACATGATTTCATTTTCAGATAAGCCGACAAGGATTTTTGTCATGTTTGTCTTCGTGATTCTTCCCACTACTTCAAAGCCCTTTTCCGTATCTTTTACAACGGGCAATGCGTCAATTTGTTTTTCAATGAGCGTTTTGGCGACGTCCAAAATGAAATCTTCGCGCCTGCATATCGTAATGTTAGGCATTCTTGTCATAATGATATGGACGGGTATAGAAGGGAGCTCCTGTTTGCCGATGCTTGCCCTGAGCAAATCTTTGCGTGAAAGTACACCGACTAAGATGGCGTTATCATCAACAACAAAAAGCGTTCCTACGTCTTCTAAGAACATCGTACAGATCGCATCATAGACGGAAACATTTTCGTGAATCACCACCGGAATCGACTGAAAGTCTTTCACCTGCAGCTTTTTCAGCTTATCAGCCAAAAGCTGGGTGCCTGTCTTGCCCGTATAAAAATAACCGACCCTCGGCCGCGCTTCTAAAAAACCGGACATCGTTAATATCGCCAAATCCGGCCTGAGGGTAGCCCTTGTCAAATTCAGCTTTTCGGCTATATGCTCCCCGGTTATCGGGCCGTTCTCCTTGACAATCTGCAAAATATGCTCCTGACGTTTATTTAGTTCGATCGTACTCACCACCTTTAAGCTGAAGCTCACGATTCGTTCAATATGTATAAACAGTCGATAACATATTATAACGCATAAAGGCGCAAAAATAACAGCAATTACATTTGAACTCTATGAAAAAGGCAGTATTATTTTGACAAATACGAAAAAATTTTGGCAAAAAGACGGCTGCCCGCATATGCGGCAACCGTCATCTGTCCGTTTATTTTACAATGATGTCATTGATGTTTGCAAAACTCCGGATCAGTTTCGCCAAATTTGCCATTTGCGCTAAGCGGTTTTCTTTTAATCTTTCATCGTCGGCGTGAACCATCGTATGGTCGAAGTAAGCTTCGATCGGCGCTTTCAGCTTGGAAAGCTCGTCAAAGGCTCCTTCATAATCTTTTGCTTCGTAAAGGTCCGCGATTTTCCGTTTCGTTTCTTCATATGCCTGAAACAGCTCGGATTCTTGCGGATTTTCGAACAGCGATGCGTCAATGGCAGCAGCTTCGCTTTTTTTGCTGATCGAAATGACCCTTGCCAGCGCCTCAGCCGTTTCTTTGAATTCCGGTTTTGCGGCCTGCGCTTCGAGTACGGCGGCTTTTTTAAGGGCTGAATACGGTTCAAGCTCTGTGCTTTCAAGGACGGCGTCTGTCACGTCGTATCGGATGTTTTCCCCGGTCAGCACATATTTAAGCCGCTGTTTGAAGAAATCGAGCAGCTCGCTGTTTTCTTTCAATTCTGTAAAGGAAATCAGCTTTTCAAACGAAATTCCCCAGTTCCGGTCAATCAGGATCTGGACGATTCCGCTCGCCTGCCTTCTCAAGCCGTACGGGTCCTGGGAGCCTGTCGGAATCACGCCGATTTTGAAGAACGAAGCGACGGTGTCAAGCTTGTCGGCTAATGCAACGACGGCGCCGACAAGAGTTGAAGGTGTCTCGCCGCCGGCCTGTCTCGGCATGTAATGCTCGTTAACGGCGCGCGCGACTTCTTCGTTTTCGCCGAGCATCCGCGCGTATTTTTCGCCCATGATTCCTTGAAGTTCAGGGAATTCATAGACCATCTGCGTAACCAAATCAAATTTGGAAATGTGCGCCGCACGGTCGATCAGCTTCGCTGTTTCATCGTCAGCGCCGATTTCCTGTGCGATCCGCCCGGCTATTGCCGCAGACCGTCTCACCTTGTCTCCAAGTGAGCCAAGCTCTTCATGGAAGACGATCTTCTCAAGTTTTTTCACATTTTCCTCAATGTCTAATTTTTGGTCTTCCTTGTAGAAGAAAGCGGCATCTGAAAGGCGCGCCCTTAACACCTTTTCGTTTCCCTTTGCAACGTTTTCCAGCGCCCGGTCGTTTCCGTTCCGCACCGTTACAAAGAACGGAAGCAGTGCACCTGTTTCATCTTTGACAGGGAAATAGCGCTGATGCTCTCTCATCGTTGTGACGAGAACCTCTTCAGGAATCGCCAGAAAATCCTCTTCAAACGAGCCGAACAAAACAGTCGGATATTCAACGAGATGGTTGACTTCATCGAGTAAATCTTCGTCTCTTGGAATGTTCCACGATTTTTCGGCAGCCAATTTGTCAAGCTGCTCTGTAATGAGCTGCTTGCGCTTTTTTGGATCGGCGATGACGAATTGGCTTTCCAGCTTCTCCTCGTATTCTTTCGGCGCGTTCAGCTCGACCGCTTCTCCGAGGAAACGGTGCCCCTCCGAGATTCGGCCGCTTTCGACATGTGCGACCGAAAAAGGAACGACCTCGCTGCCGAATAAAGCGACAATCCATTTAATCGGCCGGATGTATTTTAGCTCTTCGTTTCCCCAGCGCATATTTTTCGGGAAGTGCAGGCTCGTCACCAAATCGCGCAGCTCAGGCAGCAGCGAGACGGTGTCCTGTCCCTTTTGGAATTTTTGCACGAATACGTATTCCGTCCCTTTTACGTCTTTCACGTATAAATCTTCCGGACTTGCGCCTTGCCCTCTTGAAAAGCCGATCGCAGCTTTCGTCCATTCGCCGTTTTCGTCAATGGCGATTTTTTTGGCAGGCCCTTTGGCTTCTTCTTTTATATCATCCTGCTTTTCGGCTGTGTTTTCCACAAGGACTGCAAGTCTTCTCGGCGAGTTAAAAAGCCGGATATTGCCGTGCGCGATGTTTTTGTCTTTCAGCCAGCTTTCGATTTTTTCACCCAATTGCGTCATGCTGTCGTGCATGAACCGCGCCGGCATTTCTTCTAATCCGATTTCTAACAGCAAATCTTTATTACTCATGGGATGCCTCTTCCTCCTTCAGCATTGGAAAGCCCAGCTTTTCGCGTTCGTTGTAATACGTTTTCGCCACTTTTCTGGCAAGGTTTCTGACCCGCGCAATATACCCGGTCCGTTCTGTTACGGAAATGGCTCCTTTCGCATCTAGCAAATTGAAGGTGTGCGAGCATTTCAGGACATAGTCATATGCCGGATGGACGAGCCCTTGATCCATTTGACGGTTCGCTTCTTTTTCATATGTGGCAAACAAGTCAAACAGCATATCTACGTCAGACGTTTCAAACGTATATACGGAATGCTCGTATTCAGCCATCATGAATAAGTCTCTTATCGTATAGCCTTTGGTCCATTCCAAATCGAATACGTTCTCTTTGTCTTGAATATATGAGGCAAGCCGTTCAATACCGTATGTGATTTCAACTGAAACCGGTTTGCATTCGAGCCCCCCGACTTGCTGAAAATAGGTGAACTGGGTGATTTCCATGCCATCCAGCCATACTTCCCAGCCAAGACCTGCACATCCGAGCGACGGGTTTTCCCAGTTGTCCTCGACAAATCTGATGTCATGTTCCAGCGGATCAATCCCGAGCGCCTTTAAGGAATCCAGATACAGCTCCTGAATGTTGTCCGGCGACGGTTTGATGATGACCTGGAACTGATGGTGCTGATACAGCCTGTTTGGGTTCTCGCCGTATCTGCCGTCAGCAGGACGTCTTGACGGTTCTACGTACGCAACCTTCCACGGTTCCGGTCCGAGGCTCCGTAAAAATGTATAAGGGCTCATCGTCCCCGCGCCTTTTTCCACATCATACGACTGCAGAAGAACACAGCCTTCGTTAGACCAATGCTTTTGCAGCGTCAAAATCATTTCTTGAATATTCAAATGAAGCACCTCCACAAACGTGTTTTTCAAATTCACCAAGCGGCATAGGGAAAACTGGGCAGAAAAAAACTCCCGTCCCTATGCTTGTTTTTTGACAAACATAGGGACGAGAGTTCTCCCGCGGTTCCACCCTATTTGCTGCAAGCCTGATCGCCTGCAAGCCTCTTTTTTAAAAGCTGCTCAAGGAATGCCTTTCATTACGCTCTCATCCCCGGCTTTCACCGTCCCGGAGTCGCTCTCATGAGGGGGCGCAACTACTTCTTTCCGTCAACGCAGCGTCATTATTGAAACTGATTTGGGCACACAGCCCGTACTCTATATGACATGATCTTATAAAAAGATGAAGAGGTTGTCAACTTTTGTTTTCGTTGCCGAGCATTTTTTTCATATTGTCCATCTGCTCTATAAAGCGGCGCGATTTGAGAAAAATCCCCGAGTACTCGTCATAGTAAAGCTGGATAACCCTCTTCAGCTCTTCCTTCGTTTCCCGTTTGACCGATACATTCCCGAGCCTTGACAAATCAAAATAAAAAAGCAGCCTCAAGAGCCTGGCGGAAGCGGGTGACAGCGGGATCCTGTAAGGGTCTTTCGCGAAACAGCGATGGCAGATGAAGCCGTTGTCACGGATTGAGAAATGGAATGTGCCGTCTTTGCTTTTGCAGTGGACACATTCATCAAGCTCCGGATAAAGGCCCATCACGCCGAGCATTTTGACTTCGATCAGGTTGGTGATGATGTCCGGATCCGTGCCTTCATTCAGCCTCCTCATCGACTGAAGAAGCAGTTCGAATAAAAACGGGTTCGGTTTCTTTTCATCTGTTCCTTTGTCCATCAATTCGGCGATATAAGCGGCATGCGCCGTTAAGAAAAGGTCCTCCCGGATATTCCGCATGCTTTCGAGCATCTCGCCCTGCTCAAGCGTACCGAGCCCAGATGATTTCCGAAACAAAAACGAAGCATAAAGAAAGGGCTGGGAAATGGCGGACAAGCGGCTGTTCGGCTTTTTAGCCCCCCTGGCCAGCACGCCGATTTTCCCATGTTCCCTTGTCATGATTGTCAATATTTTATTGGTTTCACCGTAATCGTTGGTACGAAGGACGATACCTTCACATTTCGTCAGCATATGAGCACCATCCAAAAAATTTGGAGGGATACAATCAAGATTACAAAATTGGAAAGTCAGGTTGCGCTAGCTCTTCTTCAAGTACATCGGGTCTTTCCAGGTTCTCCTTTTCCAGTTCTTTAAAAAGGAGGTACGTATCAACGTTTCCTGTTTGTGAAAATACATTCCAAGTAAAATTCAGCATAAAAAGCCCCACCTTTCTGTTTATAACTAGCTTTTTCAACATCCAAATTCTTAAGCTTATCTTGACCTCGCATCCTCCATTTCATGTTAAACAATTTTTACTAATATCGCTTTGATTTCGAGAGATTTTGTAACGACTATACCCCGGTCAAGTTCGGTCCTTTAATACTCGTCTTCCTTAAATCCAAAATCACGAAGCTGAGACATCTTGTTACGCCAATCCTTCTGGACTTTGACCCAAAGCTCCAAATAAACCGAGGAGCCGAGCAAAGCTTCGATGTCGGCCCTTGCCCGTTTGCCGACTTCCTTCAGCAGGCTGCCCCTTTTCCCGATGACAATTCCTTTTTGCGAATCGCGTTCAACGACGATCGTCGCGCTCACGTATACAGAACCTTTTTCCCTTTCTTTAATGGAATCGATCGTTACCGCAATGCTGTGAGGGATCTCTTCCCTTGTCAGATGCAGCACTTTTTCCCGAATCAGCTCAGAAATGATAAAACGCTCTGGATGATCCGTCACCTGGTCACTCGGGTAAAACTGCGGACCTTCCGGCAAATAATGTTCGATTTGCTTTAGAAGAGTATCAATATTATTTCCCTCAAGGGCGGAAATCGGAATGATCTCTTTAAACGGGTATCTGGCCCTGTATTCATCAATGAGCAGAAGCAGGTCATCCGGATGAATCTGATCGATTTTATTGACGACCAAAAACACCGGAGTCGTTAACCCTTTCAGGCGTTCGATGATAAATTCGTCGCCTTTGCCGTAGCCTTCCGCCGCATTAATCATGAACAAAATCATGTCGACTTCTTTCAAGGTATTCTGTGCAACCTTCATCATGAAGTCGCCCAGTTTGTGCTTTGGCTTGTGAATGCCCGGCGTATCGATAAAAATGGTTTGCGAGGTGTCAGTCGTCAAGACCCCTTGCACTTTGTTTCTCGTCGTCTGCGGCTTATCGCTCATGATCGCAATTTTTTGGCCGATCACGCGATTCAAAAAAGTAGATTTCCCTACATTTGGGCGTCCGATTATGGACACGAATCCTGATTTAAAGCTTTCCTTTGTCATGTAAATCCTCCGATGAAAATGCTCCTGGCAGTAATTCTTGAACAGTCGTTTCTTCAACTTGGCCTTTAAGATTGGTCAAAATGACGGGCATGTTTTTTGAGCACAGTTCGGCTATAACCTGCCTGCACGCTCCGCACGGCGATACCGGGCGCGGCGTGTCTGCTGCAACCGCAAGCATTTTGAAGGCTTTGTCCCCTTCAGAATAAGCCTTGAACAATGCCGTCCGCTCGGCACAATTGCACAGGCTGTACGCGGCATTTTCGATATTGCAGCCTTTATACACCTTGCCGTCCTCTGTCAGGAGGGCAGCGCCGACTTTGAACTTTGAATACGGAACGTATGCCAATTCCCTTGCATTTAGTGCCTCTCTAATCAGCTCTTGTTTAGTCAATGTATGAATTCCTTCCCATAGCGGTTATGGTACCGCTAACACTTTTATTTTACATAAAAATGGCTCCTTTTTCACGCCCAAAATCAAAAATGTAAATTTTTTGTAAGAATCTCTTTCGTCAGGCGGAAAAAGCGATTGTTAAAACAGCTTTGACAAAAAGATGAGTAATCCAATGATACACGAAACAGCAGCAAAGACGCAAACCGCCCCTGCCGCCGCATCTTTTGCGGCTTTCGCCAGCGGATGGCTCTTCTTCGTGATCAAATCGACAACATGCTCAACGGCGGTGTTCATAAGCTCCAAAGCGAGCATTCCGCCGATAAGGATGAACATAACGGCCCATTCCAATACGGACAGCCTGAAGACGAAGCCGCAGACGATCACGATGACTGCGGCTCCCGTGTGTATTTTAAAATTGCGCTCGGACATGAACGTCTTGATAATTCCGGCGAAGGCGTGTGAAAAGCTTTTTTTCAGCCGGATCCATTCGTTCGGTTTAAGAGGATCTTGTGAGCCCATATTTGTTCAAGAGTTCCTTCTGTTTCGTGAACATCTCTTTTTCTTCTTCATCTGTCATATGGTCATATCCGAGCAAATGAAGAAAGCCGTGTACGCTTAAGAATCCGAGCTCCCTCATCAGCGAATGGCCGTATTCCCCGGCCTGCTCCTCTGCTTTATCGATACTGATGATAATATCGCCGAGGACTGGCGGCATTTCGGCTCCGATAATCTCGACCTCTCCCTCTCCGTCTTCTTCAAGGGCGAACGAGATGACGTCGGTCGGGTAATCTTTTCCGCGGTATTCTTTATTGATCTTCTGTATTTCCTCGTTTGTCACGATCGTTACGGATACTTCTGCCTGATCGGCGACGCCTTCTTCTTTCGCCGCAAATTGAAGAAGCTTTTCAATTTCCTCAAGCTGTCCCTCTGTGAGACGGCCGGTTTCGTCTGAGATATCGAGAATTAAACTCATGAGTGTTTCACCTTCTGTTTTGGATTAGCCTCCGGATATTCGATCCGGGAATGGAAAATGCCTTTTAACGTTTCACAAAGCGTCTTCGCTATCGTGTTAAGTTCTTTAAGAGTCAGATCGCATTCATCGAACTGCCCGTCCTGCAGCTTATCCGAAATGATGCCGCGCACGAGCTTTTCGATCCGCTCAGGGTTCGGATTGTGCATCGACCGCACGGCGGCTTCCACGCTGTCGGCCACCGAAATGATCGCCGCTTCCCTCGATTGCGGTTTTGGGCCCGGATAGCGGAATTCTTCCTCTGTGGTCTGATCCCCTTTTTCTTTCGCCTTATAGTAGAAAAATTTCAGCAGGGACGTGCCGTGATGCTGCTCTGCAATATCGACCAATTCCTTCGGCATCTTGTGTTTTTTCAGCATCTCCGCTCCGTCTGTCGCATGCGCAATAATGATGTTTTTGCTCAGCTGCGGAGACAGCTTGTCATGCGGATTGTCGATATTCATTTGATTTTCTATAAAATATTGGGGCCGCTTCGTCTTTCCGATGTCATGATAGTAAGCCCCGACCCTTGCCAAGAGGCCGTTTGCCCCGACCGCTTCACAGGCTGCCTCTGACAGATTGGCGACCATGACGCTGTGATGATACGTTCCAGGCGTTTCTGTCAAAATTTTGCGGAGCAGCGGGTGGTTCGGGTTTGAAAGCTCGATGAGCTTCATCGTCGATAATATGCCGAAGCCGCTTTCGAAAAACGGCATAAAGCCGAGAACAAGAACGGAAGACCCGATACCGGAAACCAATCCCATCACGAGATACGTGCCTACTTCCCAGCCGGATTGCGCCGTATTTTGGATCAATTGCAGGGCAAACATGACGACAATGTTCACAAATGATACAAACAGCCCCGCCTGAAGGATCTTCGATCTAGCATGATGCTTTCCTAAAAACAGTATACCCGCGATCGCACTAATCAAAAAGTAGGTTCCGATTCCGTAATTGAATGTCCCTGTGACGCCCTGGTTAAACATAATGCTTCCGCAGATCGAAAGGATCATGCTTGCAAGAATCGCCAGCCGTTCGTTAATTAAAAGCTTGATCAGCATGACGCCCATCGCGACCGGAACCAGGTATCCGATATGGCTGAACTCAAGCTCCTGAAAGAGGCTGATGACCTCCATGACGATCAAAACGACCGCCGTAATCAATGTAAACAGCAGCAGCGATTTATTTTTCGGCTGCCGGCTGCCGTGCTGTTTTTCAAAATAGTAACTGAGAGCGGCGATAAACAGCCCGATCAAAAGCAGCAGTCCGCCGATCGGTTTGTATACGTTGGCCCCGCTTAACAATCCGGTTAATTGGAGCTTCCGGTACACTTCCCTGTCGATCAGCTGATTTTCCTCGACGAGGATCTGTCCCTGTTTAATCTGAACCGGCTGGATGCTGTCCGCCGCCTCCTGACGCTTCTGCTCCGTTTTCTCAGGGTCATAGACATAATTGGGGATAATCGCGAAGCGGCCGATTTCATTGGCGGCACTTCTCAATTTCGAAGGAACCGAGTTGCCCTTCAGTTCTTTCGTGACTTTTTCCTTGGCTTCGTCAAGCTTCCCGGCCGAAATTTCTTCGCTCATCACATCGTTGACAGCGGTGATGACGGAATCCCGGGTCATCGAAAGCTCACCGTCGCTTGCCTTCAAAAGGCTTTTAACCGAATCCCTTGACAAAAAATCCGTTACATCGGAGGTCAGTTTGTCTTCGGCAGATTTAATCTGTTCTTCTTCAGACGGTGCACCTTTGTCTTTTTTCTCCTTTTCGGCGCTCTCCTTTTTTACTTCCTTGATGGTGTCAAATATCGATGAAACGAGATCTACCCTGTTGTCGGAATACTCCTTTTTCAAGGTGTATTGATCGTGAACTTCTTCCCTGGCTTCTTGTTTTTTGACGGCTGTTGCTTTTTGGTCTTCTACCGTAGCCGGGGCGTAAATCGTATTGTCGCTTATCGAAAATAGATCCAAATCAAGCGATTGGGGCCTGACATGGAAAAAGAGCAACACAAACATGAGCGCAGAAATTGCCGCATAGAGCAAGACGGGAAGGGATCGTCCGTTTTTTACGCGGATGAGCCGGTCTTTTTCGTTCCTTTTTTTCTTCTTCAAAAAAAGCACCTCTTTTCCGGCAGGGAACTAAAAAATGACCCGATAGCGGGCGATCGGGCCATTTCGATTATTTTGTCTTTTCGTATGCTTCAATAATTTTGGCGACCAGCGGATGTCTGACCACATCTGTCTGATCCAGCTCAACGAAGGAAATCCCGTCGATATCATAAAGCATGCTTTTTGCGACGGCAAGACCCGATGTGACTCCCTTCGGCAAGTCGATTTGCGTGATGTCGCCTGTAATGACCATTTTAGAGCCAAAACCCAATCTCGTCAAAAACATTTTCATTTGTGCAGGCGTCGTGTTTTGCGCTTCGTCCAAAATAACAAAAGCGTCATCAAGCGTCCTTCCCCTCATGTAGGCGAGCGGCGCAACTTCAATGGTTCCCCTTTCAAGGAGCCTTGCCGTATGATCCGTGCCGAGTACATCGTGAAGGGCGTCATACAAGGGTCTTAAATAAGGATCGACTTTTTCTTTCAAGTCGCCCGGCAAAAAGCCGAGGCTCTCTCCTGCTTCAACAGCCGGCCTAGTCAGAATGATTTTTTGGATGTGTCCGTTTTTCAATTCATGGACTGCTTTTACGACGGCCAGGTAGGTTTTGCCCGTTCCGGCAGGCCCGATGCCAAAGATGAGATCATGCCGCTTCATGGCGGCGATATATTCCCTTTGGCCGATCGTTTTGGCCCTGATCGGCTTACCTTTGGCATTTTTCGTAATTTCTTCTTCATACATGTTTTCAAAAAACTCAAGCTTGTGCTTTTTCGCCATCTTGATCGCATATGAGACATCCCGTTCGGATATTTCAATTCCTTTGCGGATCAGATTCAAGAGCGAAGCGAGCAGACTGTCCACGATGTGAAAGGTTTCTTCATCACCTGTAACATACACCGTTTCACCCCGCGTCACAATCGAAATGTTCAGCTCTTCCTCCATGATCTTCAGATGCGAATCCTGATTTCCAAACAGCGCCTGAGCTTCATTCGGACTTTCCAATTGCTGATTAATCGCAAGTAAGTGTTCTGTCATTCTTTAGTCTCCTGAACAATTGGTGTTGTTTGAACAATGTCTTCAATAACCTGGTAAAGGATGATCAATTTAACTTTACCATTCTCACTCGTTTCGTGCAAAACTTTTTCACCGATTACGTCTCCATCTTCGCCGATTTTTTTCCGGACGTCTTTTTTGCCCATTTCGATCCCTTCCCGGACCGCTTCTTTTTTCGTATATACCCGTTTGACCTGTTCTGTTTCCCGCGTCATTTCCTTTTCATATGACAGGGGAAGCTTGAATGTCAGGAAATGAAGCGGATGTTTTTGAACCTCGGTTTTCGGGCGGGCAAGCTCTTCTTCTTTAAACGAAAAGCCCCAAAACGGTATGGACATTGACCCGATGGCAAGCTTGTGCCTTGTCCTTACTTTACCCGTAAAAACGTCAAATGATGTCTCAAGGGGGACGGTCACCGTTGATTTGTACCACGTTTCACCGTAGATTTTCCCCTTTGCCCCGACTTTTTGCCGTTCCTCCTCGCTGCCGATCAAACCGGAAACAAGCATTTGCCCCTTGTCGACATGCTCATTGACCGTGACGAGCGGCTCGCCTTTTTCTACGAACATTTTGGCGATGGTCGCCCTTTTTTTGGCGACGATATGGTGCGGTCCGCTTAACTTTTCTTTTTCCGGTTCATTTTTTTCAACCACTTTCATATGGAGGGCTGTCCCGTTCAGTTCGATTCCGACCCATGTAATGTTCTCAACGCCCTTTGTGAGAGACTGCTGGATTTTTTCCCGTGTCGGCATTAAAAATTGCAAACGCCCTTTTTTCACGCCGATTTCATCAAGCTGCTGCCTGATGAGATGCTCGGTTTCCGGTTTGGCGCCTGAAATGTCCACCTTCCACAGCATGTTGGAGAGGAGGAACATCACGACGAAAAAGGCGGCAATGCCGAGCGTAAACCCGCTGTTATGCTTCGATTTCTGAATCACAAAGGGAAAGCCCTTCCGCCTTGTAAACCGGCATTTGCAGTCAAAACGCCTGATGATCCCCCGAAAGGCATGTACATCAGAAAGCAGAATATAAAGAAAGACAGAGTCTTTCTTTTTTTTCACATCGAACAGCGGAATGCCCTGCCTTGTACATTCGTTTAATAAACGCTCGATCCCCATTCCGGTGACTTCAAGCTGTATCTTACCTGAAAAAAAAGAAAGCCATTTATTCTTCACGCCTCTTCCCCCTGACTTATGAATCAATATAGCGTACGAGCTCAATCGTGCCTTCCAGCAATATCTCCTCAGGCAAAATCGTTTTAATGACGAAGTCTTTGCCCTGAATGATGCACTGTCCCTGCTTCAGCATCAGCCGAACTTCCCGGTCGCTGAAAAGCAGGAGTCCTCTGTGATTCTCGATATATATGTGAAGTCTTCCGATCATCGTAATCCGCGGAAGATCCATCATGACGTCGGTGGGGATTTCCAATGTTTTCGTCAGCCACGCTCTGATGCGGTTTTTTCTTTGCGCCATAAAAAAAGAACCCCCTTTCATCTCATATGTATGAGTGAAAAAGGGGTTCTAATACTTTTAATTTTAAGGTCGGCGCCTCATTGTGTGGTGAGGCTTTCGGGAACGGGGAGGACCCAGTACCTCGCTGAGCACGATCCCTTGAACAACCGTGTCTTGATTCAGCTCGATCACGTGTTGTGCGGGTTTCGGCGGACGGCCGCTTTGCTTTTTCAATGCCCGTTCAACGGCGGGCATCGACCGCTCGACATCGGTTTTGATTCTCTCAAGCTCGCGCACCATGTCGGTGCTTTTTTGCGCTGCAGCCGGCTGTGCCGCGGCTTTCCCGGTTGTCTTCTGCCGTTTTTCCGCATTCTTCGGTGCTTCCGTTTTTGGCCGTTCAGGCGTTTTTTTGCGTTTAGCCTCTTCGTTGTCATCATTTTTTCCCAACTTGTTGAAAATGAGAGAAATGACTCCGAGGATAACGGCCATGATGATCGGATTGTCTACAATGATATCCAGTATATCCTGCAAATTAGCTCCCTCCTGTTCATTCGGGGCTTTGTTTATTTATGATCCTCGTCAGACTGGTCTTTCGTCAGCTTCCCGAAGGAATCGCGCATCTCTGTGTCCGCATCGATGTTCTTCATATTGAGGTAATCCATGACGCCGATCTTGCCGCTGCGGAGGGCTTCAGACATGGCAAGCGGTACTTCCGCTTCGGCCTCAACCACTTTGGCGCGCATCTCTTCGACTTTGGCGCGCATTTCCTGTTCCTGGGCGACGGCCATCGCACGGCGCTCTTCCGCTTTTGCCTGTGCGATGTTTTTATCGGCTTCAGCCTGGTCGGTCTGAAGAATGGCTCCGATGTTTTTGCCGATGTCCACATCAGCAATGTCGATCGAAAGGATTTCAAATGCAGTACCCGAGTCCAGGCCTTTGCTCAGTACGGTTTGGGAAATCATA
Organism: Bacillus sp. JJ675; assembly: GCF_036963165.1. Classification (NCBI taxonomy): domain Bacteria; kingdom Bacillati; phylum Bacillota; class Bacilli; order Caryophanales; family Bacillaceae; genus Bacillus; species Bacillus sp. JJ675. Next base: position 78,414 of record NZ_JBALMR010000043.1, read on the forward strand.
TCCGGATTTTCGAGCACTTTTTTATGGTCATCTGACGAACCGATCGTCGATACGATCCCTTCGCCTACGCGGGCGATGATCGTTTCCTCGCCGGCTCCCCCGACAAGGCGGTCGATGTTCGCGCGCACCGTAATTCTCGCTTTTGCTTTTACCTCGATTCCGTCCATCGCCACACCCGCGATAAACGGCGTTTCGATCACTTTCGGGTTAACGCTCATCTGAACCGCTTCAAGAACGTCGCGGCCTGCCAAATCAATCGCCGCACATCTGGCAAACGTCAATTCGATGTTCGCCCGGTGGGCCGCAATCAGCGCGTTGACAACCCTGTCAACATTTCCTCCGGCAAGATAGTGGCTTTCAAGCTGATTATTGGAAACATCCAATCCGGCTTTGTGCGCCTTGATCAACGGATTGACGACACGGCTCGGAATAACGCGGCGAAGCCTCATTCCGATCAGCGTGAAGATGCTGATTTTCACTCCTGCGGCCAAAGCCGAGATCCACAGCATTACAGGAACGAATGTAAAAAAAACGGCCAGTAGGATGACCCCTGCTGCGATTAATGCTAAAAGTAATAAAGTTGACGGATCCATAATGTTCCTCCTTCAAATTATAGGTTTATATTTCTCTCACGACGATCCGTGAGCCTTCCACTTTCATCACTTTGACTTTTTTGTCTTTTTCGGTAAACGAACCATCCGATACGACGTCAAGCCGTTCATCGTCAATGATGACCGTACCTGCCGGCCTGAGCGGTGTTTGTGTGACGCCGATTTTTCCGATTAAATCGTGGCGGGTCACATTTGAGACATATCCGCTTTCCGTACTCGTTGAATCGGTTAAGATGAATTTCTTAAAAAATTTCATACGCTTTCCCAACACTTTCGTCAATAAAATGGATGCCGCTATCGAAACAGCAGTTGCGATCAAAATGGAGACGGCCATGACCTTAAAGCTTCCAGAGGCTAAAAAGAGGCTGGCGACGACGGCGATAACGCCGATAATCCCTGCTATTCCGCCCGGCAGAAAAAGTTCTAAGATAATGAACACAATTCCGGCGATAAAAAGAAGAAGTGTTTCCATTCCGGCAAGCCCTGCCACAAGATGGCCGTAGAAAAAGAGCATGAGCGCCGAAAGACCCATGAACCCCGGTATTCCAAAGCCCGGAGAATACAGCTCGACAATCAGTCCGAGACTTCCAATCGACAAAAGAATCGGAATAACAATCGGATGAGTGAGAAACCGCGCCACCTTTTCGGCGAAGCTGACCTCACCGTACTGGACCTTGGCATCTTCCAGGTTCAGTTTTTTCAATAGGTCATCAAGGTTTTGGGCGGTTCCTTCCGAGTACCCGACATCGAGCGCCTTGTCAGGACTCAAAGTCAAAAGCTTCCCCTTCGGCGCACCGGCTTCTTTGGCGTCGACGTCTGCATCGGCCATCGCGAGCGCGTATTTCGGATCACGGCCGTTTTTTTTCGCCGCATCCTCCATTTCCGCCAGCCACAAAGATTCGGATTTTTTATCCGCTGCATTTCCGTTTGTGTCGATGATCGCTGCTGCCCCCATTTTTCCGCCGGGCGCCATGTAGATATCATCAGCATTTAAGGCAAGGTACGCGCCCGCCGAAAGAGCCCTTCTGTTGACATAAGCGGTCACCGGAATGGCGGAGTTATGTATCGTATCGGCCATTTCAAGAGCAGCATCAACGGCTCCGCCCGGGGTATTGATATCGAGTATAATATGCTTAGCATTCATATCTTCGGCTTCTTGAAAGGACCGCTCAAGAAATTTAGAAAGTCCCTTTTCCACCGTTTCTTCGATAGGGATTACGTATACCGAGTCTCCAGATGCTTTTGCGGTCAAATGAACCCCTATTAATAAGGATAAAACAAAGCAGCAGGCAAGGGCAACTAAAATTCGCAATTTATTCAGCAGCAAGGACTTCGATCCCTCCTTCCCTGATGATCATAATTTACATACGTTACAAATGTATCAAAGGTTTCAATTTCTTTTCTATTTTATGATCGAACACCAAAAAAGACACCTTTCAGAAAATGAGAGGTGTCTTTGCTTTCTTTTAAGACAGTTGTTTGCTGACAAGCTTATTGACGAGGCTGCCGTCGGCTTTTCCTTTCACCTTCGGCATGATCGCGCTCATCACTTTGCCCATGTCCGCTTTTGAAGAAGCGCCGACTTCGGCAATCGTTTCATTGACGATGCCGAGCAGCTCGTCTTCTGAGAGCTGTTCGGGCATATAAGCTTCCAAAATGTCTAACTCTTTTTGAACTTTATCTACTAAATCTGAACGATTAGCGTTTGAAAATTCATGGAGGGAGTCTTTACGCTGTTTTAATTCACGAGAAAGAACAGTCAGTTCTTCATCTTCGGTCAGCCTGTCTTTCTTAAGCTTGATTGCTTCGTTTTGAAGCGAAGCCTTCACCATTCGAACGACAGTCAGTTTGTCTTTCTCACGGTTTTTCATATAGAGCTTCATATCTTGATTCAGACGCTCAAGAAGACTCATAAATCCACCCTCTTTTAGTATTTGCGCTTTCTGGCAGCTTCAGACTTTTTCTTGCGTCTTACGCTAGGTTTTTCATAAAATTCACGCTTTCTTGCTTCTTGCAAAGTACCTGTCTTTGATACACTGCGTTTGAAGCGACGAAGAGCATCTTCAAGCGATTCGTTTTTTCTAACGACCGTTTTTGACATTCTCTTTCCCTCCCTCCGAATACACCAATCGACTGCTTGTAAAAAGACATACATTGAAACATGTACTTTGACATTATAATATAAGCCTTCGGTAAGGTCAACCAAACGAGATTGTTTTATTGTTAGTCATCATTCAGGCGGCTTGTCTGTATACATTTACAAAGGAGGCTAATGCGAAAATCTGATGATGATGTTTATCTTGTTTGTGTTTTTGATCGTTCTTTTTCTCGCCGGCATGAGCATGCTGAGACGGGGTCTGATTTCGCTGGCATTTGAAGAAATTGAAAAACGGCTGCTTTTTTTTACGGATCACCCTCTAAAAGCTTTTCTCGTCAGCATCGTATTTACGGGGATCTTGCAAAGCAGCTCCGCGTTCATGGTGATTGTCATCGGATTTGTCAGCGTGGGCGCCCTCTCGTTTAAACGTTCGATTCCGCTCATTTTAGGGACGAACATCGGCTCTACATTCACGACGGAATTTTTAGCTGTGAAGCTGGAATTTTTGGTTGTTTTTCTTTTTGCTCTGGGAGCGCTCCTTTTGATCACAAGAAAATCCCCTTTTCAAAATGCGGGGATGAGCATGATCGGTTTAGGCGTGATTTTTTTCTGCATCAACGGATTCAGCCGCCTTGCCGTGCCGTTGTCGCGCCTCGAATCGGGCGCATATATCGTACATCTTGTCGAACATTCCACAATCCATGCTTTTATGATCGGGACGGTGCTCACCGCCATCATCCATTCGAGCTCCGCCTGTATCGGCATCCTGATGAGCTTCATGGATCAGGGGGTTATCGGACTGACCGAGGCGATGAGCGTTGTGCTCGGCTCTAACATCGGGACATGCATCACGGCCGTCATGGCTTCTGTTAAAGGCGGCACTGCCGCCAGGCAAACGGCTTATGCCCATGTTGTGTTTAACCTGATCGGGGCGGCGGCCGTTTATCCTGCGCTTTCATCCATAACCGGTTTGATTTCAGGCCTGTCCGAGAGCCCGGCTCAGCAGATCGCCCATTTCAGCCTGTTATTTAACGTTGTCACAGCCGTTCTTTTTTTGCCCCTGACCAATGTTTTTCATTCGTTTATTATGTTTCTGATCCCAAACCGAAACCGCTAATGATGATATAGTTTAGTAAAAAGGCGGTGAGAAAAAATGTCCAGCAGGCGTGTGAAAATAAGAAAAGCTGTTTCAGCCGATGCTAAAGGAATCGCCCGGGTACATGTCGACAGCTGGAAAACGACGTATGCCGATATCGTTCCGGACGAATACTTGCAGAATCTCGCATATGAAAAGCAGGAACAGTTATGGGTCAACAACATCCCTCAGGGCGGTGTGTACGTCGCAGAAAACGGCGACGGGGAAATCGTCGGGTTTTCATCCGGGGGTGCAGAAAGAAGCGGCAAATACAGCGGGTATGACGGGGAGTTATATTCCATTTATATTTTAAAAGAGCATCAAGGACAGGGTATTGGAAGAGCTCTTTTTAAACCGGTCATTGATGAACTAAAAAGAATGCGTATCGGCTCTATGATTGTTCTTGTCTTGGAAGAAAATGCATCCCGACAATTTTATGAGGCGCTCGGCGGTCAAAAAATAGATGCTGTCGAAGTCGAGATTGGGGGAAGGAAACTTTCTGAACTTGTGTACGGCTGGGAAGATATTCGAAACATCTAGGTTCTCTCCGCCAATGGATACAATGATCTGCACCCTGTCA